>JAEDEG010000021.1 GCA_016293435.1 Clostridia bacterium | reverse complement strand
CCGATAAACATCGACTTCATCCAATAGCGTTTTGATTCTTCACAAAGTCCGTCAAAAATCCGCGCATTTTCTTCTTCTCTTGCAAATGACTGGGTAATTTTCATTCCCGATATGCTTTCCTGAATATATGCATTGAGATTACTCTGCTTTGCACTGTATTTCTGCCACGCACGTCTGTGCTTGGTTTTTATGAGTATGAGTATTGCGGCAAAGATGGGCAGCCCCGCCAGACAAACAAGAGTAAACTGTACATCCATTGCAAGCATAAAACCAATTATAACAAACATTTTAAATACATTGGTTATCATATCGAATATACCATTGGCCAAAAGGCCGGAAATGGTATTTACATAGTTTACAACCCTTACAAGAATCTTGCCGTGAGGTCTTGAATCAAAAAATGACAGCGGCAGATACTGCATATGTCTGAACAAATCGGAACGTATATTTTTTATTATATCCATCGACATCGAGTGGGCTATGAGCGGTCTGAGCCGTGTAAAAAGCCATATAAGCAGATTGGCAACCAAGAGCAGCACACCAAGTATTATCAAAAGCTTATAGTTGCTCTCAGGCAGACATTTGTCAAGCACAATGCTTATAAAATACGGAGGCAAAAGCTCCAGAAAAGCCGTTGCAAACATTATCAAAACAACCTTAATCATTGTTTTGACATGGGGAGCAGCATACTTTTTTAGCATAGAAAAGTATGAAAAATCGACTCTTACATTTAGTTCCTCGTCTTTGTCATATCTGTTTATTGCCACTGTACTCACCTCCCGCTTTTGTTATATTTTGTTATATTTTCTTTTATGGGGTGATTAATATGATAGCTGGGTGCATTGTTAAAATCACCAAACTGATGGTCAAATACACCCTTATAATAACCGTTCATGGCTATAAGCTCGTCGTGTGTACCCCATTCTATAAGATTTCCGTGATTGAGTACCATTATGAGATTTGCATTTTTAACCGAGGATATACGATGCGCTATAATAATTTTGGTACGATGGGTTTCTTTCAGGTTTTCCTGAATATAATATTCGGTTTCCATGTCAAGAGCCGAGGTTGTGTCATCGAGTATGAGTATTGACGGATTTTTGAGAAGAGCTCTTGCAAGAGAAATTCTCTGTCTCTGACCGCCCGAAAGTCCCGTTCCCCTTTCACCAACCATGGTATCGTAGCCCTCGCTCATTTTTGTAATAAAGCTGTGAGCATCGGCAATTTTTGCCACTCTGACAACATCCTCGTAGGTTGCATTTGGAGCTCCGTAGGCAATATTATTCTTTATGGTATCTGAAAACAGAAATACATCCTGCATTGCACTTGCAATATTTTGTCTCACCGTTTTCACATCAATATTTTTGAGGTTTATTCCGTCGAGATATATGGTGCCATAGGTAGGATCATAAAATCTTGCAAGCAGGTTTACAAGAGTTGATTTACCCGATCCCGTTGGTCCCACAATTGCAATTGTTTCACCGCTTTTTGCAGTAAAATTAATATTTTTGAGCACTCGGTCGCCCTCATATGCAAAGGTCACATTTTTAAACTGAATATCCCCGTTGAGACCGGTGTCTCTCTTTTGAACATTTCGGTTTTGTATTAGAGGTTCTTCATCTTCGAGTTGACGAATTTTTATAACACTTGCGCTGAATTGCTGAAACTGATTTATTATGTTTCCGACACTTGCCATGGGAGAAGTAATACACCATAAGCAACCGTTAACTGTGGTGAACTGACCCACCGTTATTATTTTCTTCATAACAAGATATCCTCCAAAGAGAATAAATATAAAGTTTGTCATATGCACAAAAAATACCATAGCCGGGCAGTATTTTACCCATGTTTTGATATGCCCCATAAAAGCGTTTTTGTACTGTTCATTTTTCTTTTCAAACTTTTCAATTTCATATTCTTCTTTGGCATTTGCTTTTACAACTCTGTTTCCCGAAATATTTTCAGCAACAACCGTGTTGAGCTCCGAATTTGCTTCTCTCATTGCCACATAGTCTTTTTTTATGTATTTTGCAAGAAAATATGCAAATGCAGCAATAAACGGGCAGGTCGAAAAGAGAAGCAGGGTGAGCAGGGGGCTTGCCGAAAATATAACAAAAAACCCTATCACCATAAAAAAAATCTGGTCTACAAGTGAAGGTATTGTACTTACAAAAACTACTCTTATTGCCTCTGTATCCATTGTCAATCTGCTCATGATATCGCCTTTGCGTGTCCGGTCATAATAGGAGCAGTCAAGAGTTTGCAGCTTGCCGTAAAGGCGGTTGCGTATGTCTTTAATGGTACGCTGAGACGAATTTTCTACACTTATCTGCCGTATATAAACAATAATCTCTTTAATTACCACTGAGCCGATAATTAAAAACACATAAAAAAATAAGAGACTCGTTTTGCCACCGTATATAACGTCGTCAACAAACCGTCCCAAGACTATTGGAATTACAAAAGCACATACTATAAAACCTGCCGTCAAAAAAAGAACTGCCAGCAAACTAAGTCGATACTTTTTAACATAATTCCACAACCACTTCAAAGCGTTCATAGAAACACCCCGCATAAATTATGTTTTTAGTTAGTTGCTATCATATCACCATTGGAGCAATATTACAAGAGCTTTTTTAAAATAAAATTTCACAAAAAATTTCTTGATTTTCTTGATATTATATGCAATTTTTACATTTTGTCTAAGTGAATATATTTGACATTTTTATACATTCAAAAGAATTTATAAAATTACAGTTAACTTTTAAAAAAAAGAGCTTTGCTTACTTGAAAAATTTCGTATAGTGTGGTATATTATATATTATAGTTTCTTCTATTATATATGCATGGTAAGTATATATAATTTATACTTTCAAAATTGTTCCACATGGAACAAAAATTGTTTATATGTTTTTTAAGTGTAAAATTATATAAAATACCTTTACACGTCTTATTTGCCCACAATAAGACTTCACATATTTAAGCTTAGTGGGCGGAAAGGCTATGAAAATAAAATGAGCAAGTGTATCTCAGTTGCCAATCAGAAGGGCGGAGTCGGAAAAACCACAACATCAGTAAATTTAGCTTCATGCCTCGGTGCATCAAAAAAGAAAGTATTATTAATCGATATGGATCCTCAAGGCAATGCGACAAGCGGTGTAGGCATTGACAAAGAAGAACTAAGCGGAAGCGTGTATGATGTTCTTATAAACAAAATGCCTATGAGTGAATGCATTGTTAAAACGGAATATGAAAATCTCTGGCTTTGTGCATCAGGTATTGACCTGGCCGGCGCAGAGATTGAAATGGTAGATATTGAAAAAAGAGAGTATCTTCTGAAAAGAGCTTTGGAAAAAGTAAAAGACAGCTATGATTTTATAGTTATAGACTGTCCTCCATCACTGGGACTTCTTACACTCAATTCTTTTGTGGCTTCCGACAGCATTATAATGCCGATTCAATGCGAATATTATGCATTGGAGGGATTAAGTCAGCTCACTTCGACAATAAGAACGGTAAAAAAGCAGCTTAATCCCGATATAGAGATCGAAGGCGTGCTTCTGACTATGTATGATGTGAGAACAAATCTTTCGATGCTTGTTGCTGAGGAAGTGAAAAAATATTATAAGGACAAGCTATACAAGACTGTTATTCCCAGAAATGTCCGTCTGAGTGAAGCTCCAAGTTACGGACAGCCCATTAATTATTACGATAAATCATCTAAAGGAAGCACATGCTATGTAAAGCTTGCTAAAGAAGTTATCAAAAACAACAAAAAATGGAAAAAATAGGAATTATTCTTTTTTTGCGGATTTGCACCTTAGAAAAAAGAAAGGAATGTATATTAAATGGTAAAGAAAAAAGGTCTCGGTAAGGGTCTTAGCGCACTTTTAACGGATGAAAACTCGTCGATAGACTTTGACTCCATAACCGAAATCAAGATAATTGACATCGAACCCAATCAAGGTCAGCCAAGAAAGGATTTTGATGAGGAAAAACTTACGGAGCTTGCCGCTTCGATAAAATTATACGGTGTACTATCTCCGATACTTGTAAAAAAATCGGATAACGGATATTATCAAATTATTGCAGGTGAGCGCAGATGGAGGGCATCAAAGCTTGCCGGTCTCAAAACTATTCCTGCAATTATAAAAAAAGATGAGAATTTGAAGGCTTTTGAGCTTGCACTGATAGAAAATCTCCAAAGAGAAGACTTAAATCCCATCGAAGAAGCGCTCGGGTACCGAAAGCTTATGAATGAATATGGTTTAACCCAGGATCAGGTTAGTGAAAAAATGAGCAAAAGCAGAAGTTCTGTAGCAAACTCACTGAGGCTCCTTAACCTCCCTGCCGAGGTTATCGACTTTATAGAAAAAGGAAAGCTTACCGTTGGTCACGCAAAGGTTCTCTTATCGGTAAATAATCCCGATGTAATTATAAACTTGGCAAATAAAGCCGTAAATGAAAAAATTAGTGTAAGAGAGCTCGAAGAGCTTATAAAAAAAAGTAAAAAAAATCCCAAGACAAAAAAAGAAATTGATCTTAATTTAAAGCTTGCATTTGAAACTATTGAAAAAAATGTAAGTGCGGTTTTGGGGACAAAAGTAAAAATAATTGACAACAACAACAAAGGAAAAATTCAAATAGAGTATTATTCAGCAAAAGATTTGGAAAGAATATTAAAAATTATTGAAAATCCCGAAAAAAACGACCTCTAAAATTGAGCTGTGTTGGATTTTTAAAGTATAGGCAATATGATTTTATGTGTGAGCAAGAAAACTTACTAAACTTGGATTTTAAGCATTTTGTTTGTTCCACGTGGAACATTTATGAAGGGAGATGATAAAAATGAAGCAAAACACAAAATTTTTGTGGATGTACGTTGCAATTCTATTTTCTTTTGCTTTAATACTTATAATCTTTGCAGGTCTGAGTGTAAACTCTGAAACAGAACAAAAGCAAGGGCTGAAAGACAACATAATTTCTTTGTCAGAAAAAAATACAGAGCTGACAAATGAAATTAATACTCTGAAATCAGAAAAAGAAACAATGAATCAACAGATAGGTTCCCTTTATACTGAGGTAGCTTCTCTAAAATCTGCAGAAGAAGAAAACTCTGCAATAGAAACTGTACTTGCAGAAGCACTTGACCTTTATGAAAACAAAAAAGATACAGAATGTAAGCAAAAACTGTCGGAAATCGACCGTACAAAATTGAATCATAGTCAGTTATACCTGTATAATATGATGATGAATATAAATAACCAATAACAAAAAAGATAAATTTGAAAGGATAGTGTAGCAAATGTTAGATCTTAAGCTAATAAGAACAGAGACGGAAAAAGTAAAAAAAGCCCTCGCGAGAAGAAAAGAAGTAGTTGATATTGATGCCCTTTTATCTCTCGATACAAAAAGAAGAGAAATGCTTTATGAGGTAGAACAGCTAAAAAGCAAGCAAAATGATGTCAGCAAGCAAATTCCCATTCTCAAAAAAGAGGGAAAAGATGTTGCTCCTATATTTGAAGAAATGAAAAAACTCTCTGCACAAATCAAAGAATATGACGAAAACGTAAGAGAGCTTGACGAAAAAATTCAGCAAATCATGTATACAATCCCCAACATTCCCAATGATGAAGTTCCCGACGGCGATACAGACGAAGATAATGTAGAAATCAGACGTTTTTCTGAGCCTACAAAATTTGGCTTTGAGCCAAAAGCTCACTGGGATATCGGTGCAGACCTTGATATTCTTGATGCACCCACAGCCGGCAAGGTCACCGGTACAAGATTTACATTCTACAAAGGTCTCGGTGCTCGCCTTGAACGTGCAATTATTAATTTTTATCTTGATACACATACTACCGATAGTGGATATACTGAGATATTTCCACCGTATATGGTACACAGAAGAAGCATGATAGGCACAGGTCAGTTGCCTAAGTTTGAAGAAGATGCCTTCAAGGTTGTTGATACAGACTATTTTCTCATTCCCACAGCAGAGGTTCCGGTTACAAATATGTACAGAGATGAAATTATCGACGGCTCAAAGCTACCCATAAAGCATGTTGCATATTCGGCATGCTTCAGAGCCGAAGCAGGCTCGGCAGGCAAAGATACAAGAGGTCTTATCAGACAGCACCAGTTCAACAAGGTAGAGCTTGTTAAGTTTACAAAACCCGAAGATTCTTATGAAGAGCTCGAAAAGCTCACACAAGATGCAGAAAAAGTGCTACAGCTCCTCAAGCTTCCTTACCGCGTGGTAAAAATATGCGTGGGTGACCTTGGTTTTACAGCTGCCAAAAAATATGATATAGAAGTGTGGATGCCCAGCTACAACCGTTATGTCGAGATTTCTTCATGCTCCAACTTTGAAGATTTTCAGGCAAGACGAGCAAACATTAAATTCAAAAATTCACCCAAAGATAAAGCTCAGTTTGTACACACATTAAATGGCAGCGGTGTTGCAATCGGCAGAACTGTAGCAGCAATTCTCGAAAACTATCAGAATGAAGACGGCAGCGTTACTATTCCTGATGTTTTAGTGCCTTATATGGGCGGAAAAGAAATTATTGAAAAATAAATAATTTGTTACTTTTTGGCAGCCGCTCATTTGCGGCTGCCTTTTTTTTAAAAAAGAAAGATTACAACCTTTAGGTCATAATCTTTCTTTTTTATTATTATTTTTTCTAAATATCTGAATTTAACTTATTTTGCTTCTTCCTTTATTTTCTCAACCAGATGGGCAGGAACTTCTTCATAATGGTCTTCCTTAAAGGTAAAGCTTCCTCTTCCGTTAGTAATTGCTCTGAGGTCTGTAGCATATTTGGTCATTTCACTGCATGGAATAAGGGCTTCAATTTCGGTTTCTCCTTCACCAATGGGGTTCATACCGAGAATTCTGCCTCGACGTTTATTTATATCTCCGGTTACATCGCCGGTATAGTCGTTTCTTACAACAGCCTTAAGCATGCCTATGGGTTCTAAGAGCACGGGATCAGCTTGTTCGAGACCTGTCTTATACGCAATTGATGCCGCTGTCTTAAATGCCATTTCAGACGAATCTACGGGGTGATAGGAACCGTCTAAAAGTGTAGCCTTGAGGTTGATAACAGGATAGCCAGCCAACACACCCTTTGCCATACTCTCTTTTATGCCTTTTTCAACAGCAGGAAAATAGTTTTTAGGCACACTTCCCCCAAATACTTTTTCTTCAAAGACTAATTCTTCACTCTCACAGGGTTCAAATTCAATCCACACATGCCCATACTGTCCGTGACCACCGGACTGCTTTTTGTATTTTCCTTCAACCTTAACCTTTTTGCGAATAGTCTCTCTGTATGCAATCTTGGGAACTTTAAGATCCACATCTACACCAAACTTTGACAAAAGCTTAGAACAAATAACATTTAAATGCTGCTCACCGAGACCCGAAATAACTGTTTCGCCGGTTTCTTTGTTAGAAGAAATGCAAAATGTCTTATCCTCTTCCATGAGTCTTGCAAGTCCCTGGCTTATCTTTTCTTCATCTCCCTTGGCCTTGGGAACGATAGCCATCGAAAGCACAGGCTCCGGAAATTCTATACCATCTAAAACAACAGGGTTTTTTGCATCACAGAGAGTATCTCCGGTTTCGGTATATAAAAGCTTTGCAGCAACACCTATATCACCGGCTTCAAGAGCAGATACTTCTATCTGCTTTTTTCCTCTGAGAGTAAATATTTTGCCTAATTTTTCATTTTCATCCTTATTTGAGTTATATAGTGATGTGTCCTGAGTAAGCTTTCCTGATATAACTTTAAAATATGACATTTTTCCAACATAATTATCTACAACTGTTTTAAACACCTTGAGTACCACAGGACCGTCAGACGAGCATACAATTTCTTTTTTCTCTCCCGTTTTAATATCCTTTGCAATAATTGCTTCTGAATCATTTGGAGCAAAAAGATAGTTGGATACGAGGCTTAGAACATGGGTAATACCTATACGCATAAGTGTACTTCCGCAGATTACGGGCACAACCGTACCGTTTCTGATACCGGTTTTTATAGCAGTCTTAATTTCTTCTTCCGTAAAGTCTTCACCTGCAAAAAATTTTTCCATAAGTTCGTCAGAGCATTCTGCAATTGATTCATTCAAAATCTCTCGGCTTCTCTGAGCAGTTTCCATATATGCCTCAGGAATATCTTCATATGTAGCTTCGGGTCCTGTAAACATTTTTGCTTTCATTTTTATAACATCTACAAAGCCTATGAAGAAATCACCGTCTTTAATCGGGAAAGTAAACGGAGCAATTGCTTTGCCGAATATATCATTTAACTGTTCTACAACCCTTATATAGTCAGACTTTATATCATCAAGTTTATTTACAAAAATAATTTTCCCTAAATTATATTTATCTGCCATAGCCCAGGCTTTTTCGGTTCCTGCCGATACTCCTGACTTTCCACTTACTGTAATAATACAGTTTTCACAAACACTTGCCGCCTCTATCTGTTCCCCCACAAAATCAAAAAAACCCGGGGTATCCAGAATGTTCATTTTTTTATCGTTCCAATCAAAGCTTACAAGAGATGTATTAATTGAAATTTTTCTCTTAATTTCTTCACTGTCATAGTCTGAAACAGTATTTCCGTCTTCGATTCTGCCAAATCTGTCAATTAATTTTCCATTATATAGCATTGCTTCAACCAGCGAAGTTTTACCCGCATTGCCGTGTGATATAAGACACACATTTCTGATATCCTTTGTAGCCGCCATATTAATACATCCTCCTTTAAATTTGTTATCTGTAATTTATTCAAATAAATTTCAACTGAAAAAAGCTTTTACCTAATATTTATTTTTGTGAAAACTCTACATTAATATTTTCGTGAAAACCTTACATTTTCCTCTTTTTATAATATGATTTATCTGACAAAATTACACAAAAAAATATGTGCAAAATTACCAAAATCTTGTTTTTTATTATTTTTTAATATATTATGAAGAAAAAAATTTTAAAATTACTCTTTACAAAATCAAAATTTTGTTGTACTGTATTTAATGTGTTTTTTTCATATAATCAAAGGCAGGTGGAAAAGGTGAATAATCTCTCTCACAGCGCAAAATGGCTTTTTTTAAGTATTTCTCTTACCAAAAGTAAGCTCATTAAGCTTTATAATCATTTTGAAAGTACATATAATATTTTTGAAGCAACAAGGGAAGATTATGAAAAGCTTTCTTTTCTGCAAATTAAAGATATTGATGCATTATGTAAAAAAGATTTTACCCAAGCTCTGCATTATGAAATTATATGTAAAAAAAATGATATACACATAATCACGAGAGAAAATGAACTTTTTCCCAAAAAAATAATGAAAATTACAAATTTTCCGTCTGTTATTTTTTGCAAAGGAAATATTCAAAATCTCAATGAAAAAAAATGTATTTCTGTGGTTGGTTCGCGCACCCCAAGTAGCTACGGCAAGGATGCAACCTTCTCTTTGTCTTCATATCTTGCCGGCTGCGGCTTTTGTGTGGTAAGCGGCATGGCAGACGGCATAGACTCTATTGCTCATAAGGCAGCCATCGACAGCGGCGGCTTTACAGTTGCCGTTCTCGGATGCGGCCCTGACATAATTTATCCAAAAGAAAATATGTATATTTATGAACAGATATTAAAAAGAGGAATGATAATAAGCGAATATCTTCCGGGTACAACTCCACAAAAATATTATTTTCCCGAAAGAAATAAAATTATAGCTTCTCTATCATTAGGTACAGTAGTTACCGAAGCAAATAAAAAAAGCGGCTCGCTGATTACTGCAGAATATGCACTTAAATATGAAAGAGACGTGTTTGCACTGCCAGGCAACATAAATTCAAGCCTTTCGGGCGGAACAAACGAGCTTATAAAAAAAGGGGCTCATATGGTTATAAGATGCGAGGATATTTATAATTTTTATAAGTCATATTTTGAAAATAATGATTTTTCTAATATCGCCCCACCGCTTAAAAAACAAATATCCTGCGAGGGTCTTACAGATAATGAAAAGATTATATTAAAAAATCTTGAAACAGAAGAAATGAATATGGATATGCTCCTATACAAAACCGGTCTTTCTATGTCACATCTTAGTACATCCCTTCTTTTGTTGGAATTGAAGGATATAATAAAAAAAACAGACACAGACACCTATTCACTTGTAATATATTAATCGGAGGAACAAATGGCAGAAAAATTAGTTATAGTTGAATCACCGTCTAAGGCAACCACAATAAAAAAATATCTCGGAAGAGGTTATAATGTTGTTGCAAGTATGGGTCACGTAATAGACCTGCCCAAATCACAGCTTGCAATTGACGAAAAAAACAACTTTGAACCCAAATATATCACCATCAGAGGAAAGGGTGACCTTGTAAAGCAGCTAAAAAAAGAAGCAAAGGCAGCATCAAAAGTATTTCTCGCAACCGACCCTGATCGTGAGGGAGAGGCTATAAGCTGGCATCTTGCAAATACTCTGGGTATAGATATTCATTCAAAATGCAGAATCACATTTAATGAAATTACCAAAAAAGCAGTTACTGCCGCAATAAAAGAACCTCGAGAAATAAACGAAAATCTGGTAGATGCACAGCAGGCAAGAAGAGTGTTAGACAGAATAGTCGGCTACAAAATAAGCCCTCTGCTTTGGAAAAAGGTAAAAAAAGGTCTAAGTGCCGGCAGAGTTCAATCTGTTGCAACAAAGCTCATATGTGACAGAGAAAAAGAAATAAACGATTTTACAGAGCAGGAATATTGGACGGTTGAAGCAAATCTTTTAAAAGGCAAGAAAAAATTAATTGCAAAATTCTATGGCATAAACGGTAAAAAAACAGATTTAAAAAATGAAGCCGAGGCTTCAAAAATATTAAAAGAAACAGAAAACGAAAAATTTGTTGTTACCTCTGTAAAAAAGAGTAAAAAGAAAAAAACTGCTCCCCCTCCGTTTATCACAAGCTCACTTCAGCAGGAGGCAGGCAGAAAGCTTGGCTTTACCACTGCTCGCACAATGCAGGCAGCACAACAGCTCTATGAAGGCATAAATATTAAAGGTATGGGTAATGTAGGTCTTATAACCTACATGAGAACAGACTCACTTCGTCTGTCAGAAGATGCTGTTACGGAAGTAAGAAAATATATTTTAGAAACTTACGGCGATCAATATCTTCCGAAAAATACCAAAGTTTATAAAACAAAAAAGAGTGCTCAGGACGCTCACGAAGCAATAAGGCCTACAAGTGCATTTATTACTCCCGATCAAATAAAAAATTCCTTAACCTCCGACCAATACAAGCTCTATAATCTCATATGGAACAGATTTATTGCATGTCAGATGAATGATGCCGAATTTGACACAATTGCAGCTTCAGTAGATGCAAGTAAATATAATTTTAAGATTACCGGTCAATCGGTAAGTTTTGACGGTTTTACACTAATATATACCGAAAGCAAAGATACCGAAGAAGAAAAAATCTCTAAAATTATTCCTCTAAATGAAGGCGAAGAATTAAAATGCAGCATGGTAGAAAGTACCCAACATTTTACACAGCCTCCTCAGAGATATACCGAAGCCTCACTTGTCAAAACTCTTGAAGAAAAAGGAATAGGAAGACCGAGTACCTATTCTCCAACCATTACCACAATCATAAACAGAGGATATGTGGTAAGAAATAAGAAAATTCTTGTTCCCACAGAGCTTGGTATGCTTGTTAATTCTCTTATGAGTGAACATTTTAAAAATATTGTTGATGTTACCTTTACTGCAAACATGGAAGAAAATCTTGATAAAGTCGAAGAGGGAAACATCGACTGGCACAATGTAATCGGAGAATTTTATAATCCTTTTATGAAAACAGTGCATGAAGCTGAAGAAAAAATAGGCGATATAGAAATAAAAGACGAAGAATCAGACGTTGTGTGTGACAAATGCGGTGCCATGATGGTATATAAGCACGGTAAATTCGGAAAGTTTTTGGCTTGCCCTCAATTTCCTAAATGCCGCAACACAATGGCAATTGTAAATGAAATAGGAGTTCCTTGTCCCGATTGCGGCTCACCGATAGTTGAAAAAAAATCAAAAAGAGGAAAAATATTTTTTGGATGCAAAAATTATCCCGAATGTGAATTTACCTCATGGGACAAACCCACAACAGAAAAATGCCCTATCTGCGGGTCGATAATGTATGAAAAGCTGACAAGAGGAAATAAAAGATATTGTCCAAAATGTCAGTCGAAGGCAAAATAAAAATTGACGGAGTTAATTTATGAACACAACAGTAAAAGTTATAGGTGCAGGTCTTGCCGGATGTGAAGCCGCATGGCAGCTTGCCAAAAAAAATATAAAAGTAAAGCTTTATGAAATGAAGCCCTTAAAATTTTCTCCCGCTCACAAATCAAAAAATTTTGCAGAGCTTGTATGCTCCAATTCTTTAAGAGCTGCCAATATAGAAAATGCTGTCGGTCTTTTAAAAGAAGAAATGAGAATTGCAGGGTCTCTCATTATGGAATGTGCAGATGAGACACGAGTTCCTGCAGGAGGAGCACTGGCAGTAGACAGAGAAGAATTTTCTGCTTTGGTTACAAAAAAAATAAATGAAAATCCTTTTATTGAGGTCATATGTGAAGAAATAACACAAATAAATCCCGATGAATACACAATAATAGCATCGGGTCCTCTAACCTCCGACGATCTGTATGAACAAATACAAAGTTTTTTGGGAGACGAATATCTTCATTTTTTTGATGCTGCAGCTCCTATTGTAACATATGAAAGTATTAATATGGACAAAGCATACAAAAAAGCAAGATACAACAAAGGTGACGCAGATTATATCAATTGTTCCATGACAAAAGAAGAATACGAAAGTTTTTGGAATGAGCTTGTGAATGCCGAAGTTTCTCCCATTCACGGAGCAGACAAGGAGATTGTATTTGAAGGATGTATGCCGGTTGAAACAATGGCAAAAAGAGGAAAGGATACTCTTCTTTTCGGACCTCTAAAGCCGGTTGGTCTCGAGCTTCCGGGCACAGACAAAATCCCCTATGCAGCAGTTCAGCTCCGTATGGACAACAAAGAAGGAAGTCTTTATAATATGGTTGGTTTTCAAACTCATCTTAAATTCGGAGAACAAAAAAGAATATTTTCTATGATTCCCGGGCTTGAAAATGCTGAATTTGTTCGTTATGGTGTAATGCATCGCAATACTTTTATTAATTCTCCAAATGTTTTAAACTGCTTTTATCAGTGCAAACATAACAGCAAGATATTTTTTGCCGGACAAATAACCGGAGTTGAGGGATATATAGAGTCGGCGTCATCGGGTATGGTTGCCGGAATTAATATGGCAAATCTTGTATCAGGTAAAAAAATGACAGATTTTCCAAAAGAAACAGCAACAGGCGGTCTGTGCCATTATATATCAGATCCCTCAGTCAAAAATTTTCAGCCTATGAATGTTACATTTGGCATTATTTCTCCCTGCGATAAAAAAATAAGAAAAAAAAGAGAAAAAAATGCCTATATTGCTCAAAGAGCTATCGAAACCTTTAAAAATCTGATTTTTTAATTTATTAATTTATCTAAAATCCTTAAAAAAGCCCTTTTAATAAAATATTCTGTTTTCATTTATAACTTTTCAAGTTTTTTTAAAAATGCTTGAAAAGTTATTTTTTTTGTGTTATAATATAATGTGAGTATAATTTTGTACTTTTGAGATAAATCATATATTTGAGTTATTATCTTCTATTCTTGCAGGAGGAATTTACTCAGAAAGGAAAGATAAATATATGGAAAACCTTACGCAGATATGGAATCAGGTTCTCGATATAATAAAGCCTGAATTTTCTTCAATGCAGGTAAGCTACACAACCTGGATAGAAACCATAATCCCCATGGAAATCACCCAATCTCAGATTAAATTAAAAGTTCCTTATGAATACAATAGAGATATGATAAATTTGAGATATTCCAACCTTATAAAAAATGCACTTTTGTTTGTGACAGGAAGAAATTTAGAAATAGATATCACAGTAAACAACAACAGCGAAGAAATAAAAGAACCTGTTACCACCAATCTTAACCCCTTTTATACCTTCGACAATTTTGTAATAGGAAAATCAAATGAACTTGCCCATGCAACAAGCTTTGCTATTGCAGAGGGAAGAATACATGGATGTAATCCGTTTTTTCTCTATGGTGGAGTCGGTCTTGGTAAAACACATCTTATGCATGCAATAGGCAACTATGTTTTAAAAAGAGATCCGTCAAAAAAAATACTTTATGTATCAAGTGAGCAGTTTACCAATGATATGATTAACTCTATCAGAACAAACCTAACTCAAGAATTTAGAGATAAATACAGAACGGTAGATTTTTTAATGGTTGACGATATTCAGTTTATATGTGACAAGGAAGGTGTACAGGAAGAATTTTTTAACACCTTCAACGAGCTTTATCACAACAACAAAATCATTATAATAACTGCCGACCGTCCTCCAAAGGACCTACCCACATTTATGGACAGATTGAAAAACCGTTTTGAATGCGGTGCTTCTATCGACATCATTCCACCCGATTATGAAACAAGAATTGCAATACTTCGAAAAAAGGCATATCAGCTCAATATTGATATTCCCGATGATGTTTTTGAGTTTATTGCAAAAAGGATAAAATCAAATATAAGAGAGCTTGAAGGAGCTATCAAAAAAATAATGCTCCATCATATGCTCATAAAAAAAGAAATTAATATAGATCTTGCAGAAGAAGCTCTTAAGGATATTATAAATGAAAAAAAGAGAAAAATTACTCCCGAGCTTATTATATCAACAGTAGAAAAGCATTTCAATTTGAGAGAAAATGATTTAAAAAGCAGTTCTCGTTCTCACAATATAGCATATCCTCGTCAAATTGCAATGTACATATTAAAGACCGAAATTAATATTTCTTTAAAGCAGATAGGTAAATTATTTGGAGGAAAAGATCATTCCACAGTTATCCACGCAGTAGAAAAAATTGAAAAGAGCCGACGAGAAGATCCGAGTGTTGAAAAGGTTATAACAGATATCTTAAAAGACATAAAAATCTAAAATTATAAACATGTAAAAATAAGGTATATAGCACAAAAATAAAGTTTTCCATATTATTTATCCAATACTTATCCATGATATGTTGATAAAATTTATATAATAAAAATTCATTCACAAACACAATATGTTATTTTTATGAATTTCCATAATTTTATCCATATCCCAAAGCCTTATTTTATCTATAATCTAAGGGTTATCCATATAATCCACAAACCTACTATTATTACTACTAAATAATTAATATATAATTATTTATATTATATTTAAGGAGATGAAAAATTTGAAATTTTCATGCAATAAAGATATATTACTAAAATCTATCGATATAGTTTCAAAAGCTATTGCTTCAAATAATGCAATAGAAATTTTAAAAGGAATTAAAATAGATGTAAACGATAAAATAAAATTTACTGGAAGTGACGGAAATATATCTATTGAAAGTGAATTTGATGCAGATATCCAAGAGGGCGGTACTCTAACGGTAGATTCAAGGATTTTTTATGATATAATCAGAAATATTCCGGACGGAAAGGTCAATCTTTTCACATGCGAAAACAACGAAATGAAAATTATTTGTGAAAATACAATGTTTAACATTTTATATCTTTCAAGCGAAGGATATCCCGAAATTAACAAATTTAAAGACGGCGAAAACATAAGAATTTATTCTAAAAATTTAAGAGACATTATAAAGAACACACTGTTTGCCGTATCAGAGGACGAAAGTAAGCCAATTCTTATGGGTATATGTTTTGAAATAAAAAAAAGCAATATGAAAGCTGTTGCAATTGACCGTACAAGACTCGCACTGCGCAATCAAATTATTCCCGAAACTTCAATTTCCGATATGAAATTTGTAGTACCCGGAAAGGTTTTGTCTGATATTCTAAAAATACTAAAGGATGATTCCACAATTGTGGATATCTTTGTAAATGATTCCGGTGTAATGTTTAAATTTGATACTTTTACTGTAGTATCAAGACTTTTGCAGGGAGAATTTTTGGATTATAACAAACTCATTCCTCCTCAGGCAAACATCAAAGCAAAAATAAATGTAAAATATTTTAGAGAAATGATAGAAAGAGCATCAATTATTATAAATTATGATGATCCTAAAATACCTGTTGTTCTTAAGCTAAAAAATTCTGAAATCACAGTTGAATGTATTTCAAAATTTGGTAATTTCTGTGAAAAATTAGATATGGATAAATACGGTGACGATTTGAGAATAGGTGTAAACAGCAAGCTTATTTTAAATGCATTAAAATGTATAGAAGATGATTATGCCACATTTGAATTTACAAATATGAGAGGTCCTTTTGTTATAAAACCGCAAGAAGGAGATTCATATCTTTATATGGTTCTTCCTATGGAGCTCAAACAGTAATTTTTCATTTTTCCTGCTGAAAGGAGCGGTATAAATGACAGAAATAAAAATAAATACTCCTTTTATTAAGTTAGACCAGCTCATAAAGTTTGCGGGTATTTCCTTTGACGGAGCCGAAGCTAAAGAAATGGTAAAGCTTGGTATGGTTAAGGTAAACGGTGAACCTGAAGACAGAAGAGGAAGAAAAATGTATCCCGGAGACACAGCTTTTATTGATTTGGGAGAAGAAAAGTTTGAATTAAAGGTAGTATAATGTTTATAAAAAAATTGAAGCTTACCAATTTCAGAAACTATAAATACCAGGAAATAGAATTTAATAAAAATAAAAACGTAATTTACGGCTTAAACGGTCAGGGAAAAACAAATATCATAGAAGCTATATATTATTTTCAGAGCGGAAAATCATATAGGTGCTTTAAAGAAAAAGAAATTATAAATTTTGATGAAAGCTGGACAAAAATAGAGGCAGAATTTGAAAAAAAAAATTCACCCGGCAGTGCAATGATATTTGTATCAGATAAAAAAAGCATAAGATTAAACGGAGTTTTGATAGACAGACTGTCTGAGCTTGTGGGAGAATACAGCATGGTAATATTTACTCCCGATTATCTTAATCTCATAAAGGATGGTCCGGGAATTAGGAGACATTTTATAGATTCCTTCATTAGTCAGATAAAACCCGTATATTTTAAAAACCTTATCAATTATTACAGAGTGCTCAAGCAAAGAAACAATATATTAAAGAAAAAGAATTCTTCCTTTCTTTCCACACTCGACATATGGGATAATCAGCTTTCTACTATAGGTAGCGAAATATGCAAAATGAGAAGCAGTGCCATTGAAAAAATAAACAGCACGGTTAATCTGATAAATAATGATAATAAAATAACCGAAAATATAAAGCTTTATTATATTCCGAGCATAAAGGGGAATTTTGAAGATAAAGAAAATTTTTTAAATCAGCTCATATCATCAAGAGAAAGAGATATGGAAAAAGGAATAACCATGACGGGACCTCACAGAGATGATTTTGAAATATTTATGAATGACATAAATATAAAAAAATATGGATCTCAAGGGCAAATGAGAACGTGTGTTTTGAAGCTTAAACTATCCGAATGTGAAATAATTAAAGAAAAAACAGGGGAAGAGCCTATATTATTGCTTGATGATATATTAAGTGAGCTTGATGAAGAAAGAAGAAAATTTTTTCTCACTCAGATAAGAAAAAGACAAATTATAATTACATGCACAGATAAAGAAAACTATTTTGACGATGACTGCTCATTTTTTAAAGTAGAAAACGGCAGGGTCATAAAAGAATAAGAGAGGTTTTTTATGTATCTTCATCTTGGTGCGGATATATCCGTCAACAAAAAATATATAGTTGGAATTTTTGACTTGGACAATACCTCCACATCAAAAATTACAAGAGAATATCTTAATAATGCAACTAAGAAAAACCAAGTTATAAATGTGAGTGAGGAGGATTTGCCCAGATCCTTTATTTTGGTAAAGGAAAGGGGAAAAGAAAAGGTGTATGTTTCTCCCATTTCTTCCCAAACACTAAGTAAAAGAGCAAATATATTAGATGTAAATTTATATGGAAAGGATAAATAAAATGACAGAAGTAAATACGAATTATGATGAAAGTCAAATTCAGGTTCTGGAAGGTTTGGAAGCTGTCAGAAAAAGACCCGGCATGTATATCGGCTCCACATCTATCAGAGGTTTGCATCATCTTGTATACGAAATTGTGGATAACAGTATAGATGAGGCACTGGCGGGATACTGTACACAAATTGATATAAGCTTAAACAAAGATAATTCAGTTACCGTAAGAGATAACGGCAGAGGTATGCCCACAGGTATCCATCCAAAAATGGGAATATCAACTCTTGATGTTATTTTTACAGTTCTTCATGCCGGAGGTAAATTCGGCGGAGGAGGATATAAGGTATCAGGCGGACTTCACGGTGTTGGTGCGTCGGTTGTCAATGCACTTTCTACAAAGCTTGAAGTAAAGGTGTGGGACGGTAAAAAAATTCATTACCGAAAATACGAAAAAGGTGTGCCTCAGGGAGAGGTAGAAATTATAGGAAACACCGACAAAACAGGCACCGAGGTAACCTTTTGGGCAGACGGAAATATTTTTGAAGAAACTGTTTATGAATATAATACACTTCTCAAAAGGCTCAGAGAACAGGCATTTTTAAACGGCGGTATAAAGATAAACTTTGCCGACAAAAGAGGAGAAGAAGTAGTATCTGAAACTCTTCACTACGACGGCGGTATAAAAAACTTCGTTTCCTATCTTTTTAACGAAAAAAAATCAAGAAAAAATACCATTGAAACTATTCATGATGAGATAATATATGTAAGCGGAGAGAAAAACGGTTCTTTTGCAGAGGTTGCTCTCACATGGTATACCGGTTATGATGAAGTTATAGAATCCTTTGCCAACAATATTGCCACCACAGAGGGAGGTACTCATGAAACAGGCTTTAAAACTGCTCTTACCAAGGTGCTTGTAGACTATGCAAAAAAATATAAGCTAATGAAAGATGACGAAGAGCTTACCGGTGAAGATGCAAGAGAAGGTCTTATTGCCGTAATTTCTGTAAAGCTTGAAGAGCCTCAGTTTGAAGGTCAGACCAAGACAAAGCTCGGTAATTCCGAAATCAGAGGTCTTGTAGACAACATGGTAAAAGAAAAGCTTACCGATTTTCTTGAAGAAAATCCTCAAATCGGTAAGGCTATAATAGAAAAGGCTCTCATGGCATCAAGAGCAAGAATTGCCGCCCGCAAGGCAAGAGAAGCCAACAGAAAAACTCCTCTCGGCTCGAGCTCCCTGCCCGGCAAGCTCACCGACTGTATAGTAAAAGACCCCTCAAAGACAGAAATATACATAGTCGAGGGAGATTCGGCAGGTGGCAGTGCAAAAAACGGACGAGACAGCAAATATCAGGCTATTCTTCCCCTTTGGGGTAAAATGCTCAATGTAGAAAAGGCAAGAGCGGAAAAGGTATACGGCAACGATAAGCTGACCCCTGTTATTCAGGCACTTGGTACGGGAATAGGTTCAGAATTTAATATAGAAAAGCTCAGATACGACAAAATTATAATAATGGCGGATGCCGATGTTGACGGTGCACATATTCAAACTCTGCTTTTAACATTTTTCTTCAGATTTATGCGTCCTCTTGTTGAGGCAGGTCATATTTATCTTGCAAAACCTCCTCTCTATAAGCTATCGAGAGGAAAAAAGAATGAGGTTGCATTCAGTGATGAAGAAAGAGACCGCATAAGTGAAAGCTTAAAAGACGGAGATTCAAACGCAAAGATAGAAATAAGCCGTTACAAAGGTCTTGGTGAGATGAATCCTGAAGAGCTTTGGGAAACCACAATGGATCCCAAAAACAGAATACTCCTCAAAGTAACTATGGACGATGCCGAAAAGGCAGATCAAATATTTAGCATACTTATGGGTGATGAAGTGGAACCCCGAAGAGTGTTTATAGAAGAAAATGCACAGTATGTAACCAATCTTGATGTTTAATTTTTGAAATATAACTAAATTAAGTTGTCCCCCGCCTCTATAGGCGGCGGGTGACATTTAATTTTTTCAGTGGGAGTTCAATCTCCCACTGAAAACGTTGAATGACGCGGCATTGCCGCTTATTGAAAATTTCATTACAGGAAGGAAATGAAATAAATGGCGAAAAACAAGAAGTACGAAGATTCTCATTTTGAAGAATACTTTGATACTCAGACAATAGTAGATATTGATATAGAACAAAGAATGAGAGAAGCGTTCATCGACTATGCAATGAGCGTAATTGTGTCTCGTGCTCTTCCTGATGTAAGAGACGGTCTCAAGCCTGTTCACAGAAGAATACTTTATTCAATGTATGAAGAGCATCTTACTGTAGACAAGCCTTTCTTCAAATCTGCTACAACCGTTGGTAATGTTATAGGTAGATACCATCCCCACGGTGACGCATCGGTATATGATGCCATGGTAAGACTTGCCCAGGATTTTTCTATGAGATATCCTCTAATCGACGGTCATGGTAACTTTGGATCGGTAGACGGTGATCCCCCGGCTGCATACCGTTATACAGAAGCAAGAATGAGCAAGCTCTCCAACGTTATGCTGGAAAATATAGAAAAAAATACCGTAGATTTTGCTCCCAACTTTGACGAAAAAAGAAAAGAACCTGTTGTACTTCCCACAAGAATACCCACTCTTTTGGTAAACGGAAGCTCCGGTATTGCTGTAGGTATGGCAACAAACATTCCTCCCCACAACCTCACAGAGGTGCTAAACGGTGTTATAGCACAGATAGAAGACCCTGAAATTACAGTCGAAGAGCTTATGGAATATATAAAAGGTCCCGACTTTCCCACAAAAGCGTCAATCATGGGTAAATCAGGAATAAGAAGTGCTTATAGTACAGGTAAAGGAAAAATCATAATCAGAGCAAAAACAGAAATTGAAGAAAGAAAAGACGGAACATCTTCAATTATTGTAACAGAGCTTCCCTATCAAGTAAACAAAAAAATGCTGGTAGAATCCATAGCAGATATGGTAAAAGAAAAGAGAATAGAAGGTCTTTCGGATATTGATGACCATTCCTCCGACCGTGTTGGCATAAGACTTGAGATTTTTCTTAAAAGAGATGCAAATCCTCAGGTTGTTTTAAATCAGCTTTTTAAATATACCAGACTTCAAGACAGTTTTTCAATCAATATGCTTGCAATAAAAGACGGTAAGCCCAAAATTATGGGTCTTAAAGAAATTTTGGATCAATTTATCAAATTTCAAGAAGAAATTGTTACCAGACGTACAAGATATGATCTTGAAAAAGCCGAAGCCAGAATGCATATATTGGAAGGCTTGAGAATTGCTCTTGCAAATATTGATGAAATAATAAATATCATAAGAAATTCTTACGATGATGCCAAAGAAAAACTTATGGAGCACTTTGGCATGAGTGAAATTCAGGCGCAGAGCGTTCTTGATATGAGACTTGGACAGCTGCAAAAGCTGAACGGAGAAAAGATAGAAAACGAATATAACGAGCTTCGTTCAAAATGTGAAGAATACAGAGCACTTCTTTCTGACCGTGATAAGCTTATGGAACAAATAAAAACAGAGCTTATAGAAATAAGAGATAAATATGGTGACGAAAGACTCACATTGCTTGAGCCTGCAATAGACTTTATAGATGATGAAGATCTCATCGAAGAGGAGCAGTGTGTTATAACGATGACTCACTACGGATATATAAAGAGAATTCCTGCCGACACCTATAAGGTTCAGCACAGGGGCGGCAGAGGAATATCCGGTCTTTCAACAAGGGAAGAGGATTTTGTAGAAAACATTTTCACAGCTTCATCTCACGATTATCTGCTTTTCTTTACAAACAAAGGCAGAATGTATAAGATAAAGGGATATAGAATCCCTGAATCCGGCAGACAGGCAAAGGGAACTGCAATAGTTAATATTCTTCCTCTCGAAAAGGATGAAAAAATAACTGCAACTATTCCGATTGCAGAGTTTGAAAAAGAAAAGTACCTTACCATGATAACCAAAGACGGCTTTGTAAAAAAGACAAGCCTTGACGAATATGACACCAACCGTAAGGGAGGTATTATTGCTATCGGTCTCAGAGAAGGGGATGAGCTTATTAAGGTTGCTCTAACCGAAGAAAATCATAATATCATTCTTGCCACCAAAAACGGAATGTGTATTAAGTTCAGTCAGTCGGATGTACGTCCTATGGGAAGAGGTGCTACCGGTGTAACGGGTATTCGTCTTAAAGGCGATGACTATGTTATAGGCGGCAGTGTGTGTGATGATGAGTGCAGGGTTCTTTGTGTATCTGAAAATGGCTACGGCAAAAAAACAGATATAAAAGAATTTAAATGTCAGAACAGAGCAGGAAAGGGTGTAACGGGCTACAATATTACAGAAAAGACCGGTCTTCTTGCAGGTATGGCAGTTATTAAAGACGGAGATGACCTTATGTCTATAACCTCCGACGGTGTAATCATTAGAATGAGTACCGACGAAATTAGTGAATTTGGCAGAGTAACTCAAGGTGTAAGAGTTATGAAAATAGCCGATGATGTAAAGGTTGTTGCAATTGCAGCTACGGAAAAAGAAGAAACAGAAGAAAAGGAAATTGACGAATAGTACGGGGGTTGTGATGAAAAAAGCATTAATTTTTTTCTGTTTGCTTTTTGTGATGCTCACACTCCTTCTATTTGTACAAACAGCTTCGGCATCAGAAAAAGAATACAATATAAATTCTGTAAATATATTTGTAGAAATAAACAAAGACGGAAGTGCCACAGTTTTGGAAAACTGGAATGTAACCTTTAAAAAAGGAGATTTCAGCAGATTTTTTAAAACTATATGCTATGAGGGAAGAAAAGAAAAATTTTCTTCTCTCCAAACCCTTTGGGTAAAGATAGATGGAAAAAAATGCAGCTATACAGAAGATATTAAGTCGAGACCTGACAATCACTACAGTCTTATCAGAAACGGTTCGGTCTACACCTATTCTGCCTATCTCAAAAGCTCCGGAATTACCAGAAATTATGAGTTTAGTTATGTTTTAAAAGATGTGGTAAAGCTTGTAAATTCAAAAGATTATTATTTTACACACAGATTTTTTACAAACGGTTTTGAAAAAAATATAGATAAGCTTGATATTTATATTTATACTCCCGGGGAAAAAAATTCGGTAATAAAGGTTGTAAACACAACAGAAGGAAAAAAACACAGCGGCAACAAAGCAGAGATATCTGCATCAAATGTTGATGGATTGTTCAAGGTAAAGGTAAAAATAGAAAAATTCACATTTGATAAGCTTCCCAAAGACAGTCACATAATAGATTTTATGACGTATTCGACTGTATGGCTTATTCACCTTGTATTATCTCTCATATTTATAAGCTTTGTGTGGATAAAAGATTTACATACAAAGATAAATAAGATCGTTTTGTCGATTTTGCTTTTTATACCCATAGCCAATATTATTTTTTTTATATACCTTGCATTGGCAGAAAAAAAGAAAAAATCATATGTCAGATTATAAGGCTAAGTAATATAAGGGAAAGAGTGCCCGGAAATCCCAATATTCCCACATAAACTGCGGTCAAAGGGTTAAGATCTATGTATATATCGGCAGACTTTGCAAAAATATTTATTGCACACAAAATCAAAATGCCGGTCAAACTGTTTAAAAATATTTTTAGCAGGCATTTTTTCGGAGCAGAAAAAAAGCCGGCGCTTATAAGTGTTATAAGAAGTCCGAGACTAAAACCTATAAATATAATAAATATAGATGTGTTCAATTTGTCCACCTTCCTTTGGTAATTTAATTATATTAATATGGATAAATTTTATGCAAATAAAAAAAAGTTTGTAGATTTTAAATAAAAATCTGTTATTTTAAATGAAAAAATAATAAAAAAAAATGTCGTATTGTGCAAATCTTACAAAATAAATAAGAGTTCTTGAAAAATAAAAAAAAAAATATTAAAATATTGTATATACTTTAAAATGGGGTGTCGTTTATGAATGTTAGATATTTCCAGCAAATTACTCATCAGATGAAGGATGTAATGAACAGAGACCTTGGTCTTATTACAAACAGTGGTTTTGTTATTGCATCCAGCGATAATTGTATCAGCAATACCGATCTTGAATGTGTTCTCAGCTTTACTGAGGATAATATAGACACATTTACCTACAACGGTTTTACATACAAACCGATTGTAGCAATGGGAAAAATTGATTATATTATTTTTGTAAACGGTGACGATTCGCTTGCCAGAAACTATGCGGATATCCTGCAGGTAAGCTTTTCTTCCGTTAAGTCTCTTTATGACGACAAGCATGACCGTCTCAACTTTATAAAGAATTTTCTTTTGGACAACATTCTTCCCGGTGATGTTTTGGCAAAAGCGGCAGAGCTTCACATTTCTATAGAAGCACGCAGAGTTGTTTTTCTTGTTCAAACAGAAAAGGTTACAGATTTTTCGGTGCTTGAACTTATAGAAAATATGTTTCCGAATAAGCAGACGGATTTTATTGTTAGTGTGGATGAAAATAACATTGCCCTTGTAAAGGAGCTTGATTCCGACCTATCGCTTACAGAGCTTCAGAATATTGCAAAGAGCATCTGCAATAATATCAATTCCGAAATTATGACTCAGGCAAGTGTAGGTATAGGCACAGTTGTAGGAAATATCAAAGAAATTGCACGATCTTATAAAGAAGCCAGAGTTGCGCTCGAAGTTGGAAAGGTTTTTGACGGAGAGAAAAAGATTCTCAGTTATGAGGATCTCGGTATAGGCAGACTTATTTATCAGCTTCCCACAACACTTTGCGAGCTTTTTCTTACAGAGGTATTCAAAAAAGGCTCTATCGATGAACTCGATCAGGAAATTATATTTACAATTCAAAAATTTTTCGAAAACAATCTCAATGTTTCCGAAACCTCAAGACAGCTCTATGTACACAGAAATACTCTTGTATACAGACTTGACAAAATACAAAAAATAACGGGACTTGATTTGAGAATATTTGATCAGGCAATTATTTTCAAGGTTGCCATGATGGTTAACAAATATCTTACTTCAAATGCCACAAAACTATAAGCAAATGGGGGGTTTACCCCTATTTTGCTGTAAAAATGGAGATTTTTTCAGTGATTACTTTTGAAAATGTATCAAAAATATATGACAACGGATATGGTGCTCTCAAGGGAGTATCATTTCATATAGATAAGGGTGAGTTTGTGTTTTTGGTAGGCTCCAGTGCTGCCGGCAAATCCACAATTATCAAGCTTATGATGAAAGAAGAAAGTGCCACCGGCGGCAATATCTTTATAAATGATATTGATGTCAATGCACTAAAGCATCGTGAAATTCCATATTTTCGCAGAACTCTCGGCGTTGTTTTTCAGGATTTCAGACTGCTGCCCAACAAAAATGTACAGGAGAACGTTTCCTATGCAATGGAGATTGTAGGTGCTCCCGGCAAAGAAATCAGAAAAAATGTTCCTCTTGTTCTCAGTCAGGTAGGCCTTTCATCAAAAGCAAAAATGTACCCCCATCAGCTCTCAGGCGGTGAGCAGCAGAGAGTTGCCATTGCAAGAGCTATTGTAAACAATCCGGTGGTTTTAATAGCAGACGAGCCTACCGGTAATCTCGATCCTGATACAGCTCAGGAAATTATGACCATTATGGAAGAAATCAACAAGAGAGGCACAACGGTAGTAATGGCTACACATGCGGAAAGAATAGTAAACGACATGAAAAAAAGGGTAATTGTTGTCGAAAGAGGTATAATTACCCGTGATGAAAACGAAGGTGGTTACGGCTATGTTCAGAGCAATTAGAAGATCGTTTGCCGAAGGCGTGCGCGGAATGGTAAAAAACGGCCTTATGACAGTAACTTCGTTGCTGGTTGTAACCGCGTGTATTTTTGTTTTCGGTGTATTTTTGATGAGTATATTAAACATCAACTACATGACCTCCAAAATGGCAGACGAATATCAGGTTGATGTGTATATATCCAAGGATGTGCCTGTGGATAACGCTCAGATAGGAGTGTTTGTAGACAGAGGCACCGAAATGGATGATGCCGCATATGAAGAAAAATTGAAAAATGTTGAAACTTTGATTATGGGAGTACCAAATGTTGATATTTCCACTATAAAATATATCGACGGTGCAACAAGGCTTTCGGAATTTGTGAAGGACTTGTCTGATGAAGAAAAAAAAGCTTTTGAAAACATAGATGCATCAGTTGTAGGTAACTCCTATTCACTTAGGCTCGAAGAGGGAGCTGACGAAGTTGAAACACTTAGACTTCTTGGCGAAATAGAAGGTGTTTCAAAGGTTATGGACGGTAGTGACCTGTATGTGTATATGGCACAGCTCGGCGGTATTTCCACAACTGTAAGCTCCTCCAAATATGATGAAATAAAAGAAAATCTCAAAAAAGAGATTACAGAGATTCCGAATATAGATACCGAAAATATTGGCTTTGTCGACGGTGTTGATAAGTTCAAGGATTTCAAATCAAACCTAACACCCGAAGAGCTGAAGGATTTTGAAGGTTTGCCCGAAGATCTTATTCCCGATGCATATGCGGTCAGAATGAAGGATTTGTCTATTGCAGACGAAACAATCGCAAAGCTTGAGTCACTCGAAAATGTTGAAAGTGTAGAAAACAGCCGCGAATTTATTTCGGTGATAGACAGTCTTAAAAACATGGTTAAAAAAATATCCGTTTGGATAATTGTAGCTTTTGCACTGGTTAGTCTGTTTATTATATCCAACACAATAAAGCTTACGGTTCACAACAGACGAAAAGAAATAAATATTATGAAATATGTAGGTGCAACCGACTCATACATCAGAGGTCCTTTCATTATGGAGGGGATTATTTTGGGTCTATTGTCGGCAATTATCGCATTTTTTATTTCACAGTGGACATATCAGGGAATTATGACAGCCATCAGCTCGGCGGCGTCGGGTCTTACAGCTGATTTGTCGTTTATGAAATTTGGTCAGATATGGATACAGATTATTGGCTCCTATTTGATTTTGGGAACGGTTATCGGAGCTTTTGGAAGCTCTATATCCGTAAGAAGATATCTTCACGTTTAAGGATTTTAAACTTTATCGCATATGCACATTTTACATATGTGGTTAAACGGAAGGAATTTTATTATGCTTAGAAACAAAATTTTTATAAGAATACTTGCCGTAATTGCACTGGTGGCGTTTTTGGCTATGTCGGTGTTTATTGCGGTGTCTCCTCTCACAGCAGGAGCAAATTCAATTCAAGACGCACAGCGTCGCCAGCAGGAGGCAACTCAAAAAAAAGAAGCTGCCATAACCTCTCAAAATGACGAAATTAAAAAAAGAGAAGAGCTTGACAGGCAGATTAATGCAGTTACTGCAGAAATAGAAGAATATCAAACAAAGATAGACCAAAAAGCTCAGGCAATCAGCGCGTCAGAAGCCAAAATTAATGAGCTCAGTGCCGATATGCAAAAGCAAAATTCCGATTATAACGAAAGAGCAAAAAGACTTATAAAAAAAGGAAATGTGTCTTATACTGAGATAATTATGCGTGCAAGCTCGTTGGAGGATATGCTGTCGAGAGCATCTATAGTTAAAAGAGTGGCTGAATATGATTCAGATAAGCTTGATGAAATAGAAAATTCTATGCAAGAGGTCAAAGCCATGAAGGAAGACCTTCTCAAGCAAAAGCAGGAGGTTATAAACCTTAAGGCAGAGCAGGACTCAAAAAAACAGACTCTCGACGGCTACCGTCAGGAAAGTCAGGCAATTATAGATAACCTTCAAAAGGATATCGAAGCATACGAAAAAGAATTTGAGCTTGCAAAGCAGGCAGAGGTGCAAGCACGTGCGGCAGCAGAACAGGCTCGTCTGCAGTCGGATGCCGGCAACGGCACATCTTCGTCGGGTTCGGCTGTCGCTCCGCCGGTATTTAGCGGAGGTCAGTTTCAGTGGCCGTCAAACACAACCCGTTTGGTCACCTCTCCCTACGGTTACCGTATCCATCCTGTAACGGGCAGGTCACGTTTTCACTCGGGCATAGATATCGGAGCTTCTTACGGAACAGATATTCTTGCCGCGTCAGACGGTGTGGTAATTGTATCGGGATATAATTCCGGCGGCTACGGCAACTATGTTGTTATAAATCACGGCGGCGGATATACAACTCTATATGCACACTGCAGCTCACTTCTTGTGTCAAAGGGGCAGAGCGTATCAAGAGGTCAGATAATAGCAAAGTGCGGTTCAACGGGTATGTCAACCGGACCTCATATTCATTTTGAGGTTCAGTACAACGGCAAAACAACCAATCCGATGCAATATTTTAATTAATGTTGGCATTTGGGAAGACATTTTGGCATACAATTTTAGCGGAGCTGATTTTATGAACAAAAAACATACTTTAATTACAGCGGCAGTTACGACTGTTGCTGTATTTATATTAACCACAATTTTCTATAATACCGGTTTGGGACGCTTTGTGTATGCAAAGATTTCCTCTCAATTTGGCTATTCCGATTTTTCAAAGCTCATCAAAATGGAAGCAATAGTCGACAACAATTTTACGGGAAAAGCTGATAAAAGCAAAATGATTGATTATGCGGCATCAGGATTTGCCAAGGCTTTGGGTGATACCTATACCGAATATCTCAATGTCCATCAGTATGAATATATGAACGAAAATTTAGAGGGAGATTATAAGGGGATAGGAGTTACAGTCTCTGCAGAATCGGAAAAACTTCTTATAAAATCAGTAAAAAAAGACAGTCCGGCCGACAAAGCGGGCATAAAAAAAGGAGACTATATTGTATCTGTTAACGGAAAGACATATAGCAAGGACGAATTAAACGCTGCCGTTGAAGATATCAAAGCCACTCCTGACGGCGAAAGTGTTAAGCTTGAAATAGAAAGAGACGGCACGGTAACAGAAATTTCTGTGATTTGTGATAAGGTGGATATGGAATATGTCACATGCAAAATGCTTGATAATTCGATTGGCTATATAAGAATAAAAACCTTTGGCAACACAAGCTATAATGACTTTGAAGAAAAGCTTGAGAAGTTAAATAGCGAAGGAATGAAAGCACTCATAATTGATTTGAGATCAAATCCCGGCGGATCACTCGATTCGGTGGTTGAGATGTGTGATATGCTTTTGCCTGAGTGTGTTATAACCACAATAAAAGGGAAAAACGGGAAAAACGAAGAATACAAGTCGGAAAAAGAAGAAATAAACGTTCCTATGTGTGTGCTTGTCAACAAAGAGAGCGCCAGTGCTTCCGAGGTTATGGCAGGAGCTCTCAAGGATCACGGTAAAGCAATATTGGTAGGAGAAAAGACCTTTGGCAAGGGTGTGGTTCAGGGCATATTTGAGCTTGGAGACGGCACCGCATTCAAGGTTACGGTAGCCAAATATTACACTCCGTCGGGCGTGTGCATAAACGGTACCGGTATAGAACCCGACATTTTGGTGAGCTTGCCCGAGGGCACACAGACTGACAGCTTTGATGACAGTATAGAGGGAGATACACAGCTTGCGGCGGCAATAGAAGCACTCACAAAGTAGAAAGAGGCTCGAGAGCTGTTCTGCAAATTAAATCATAAAAAATTTTTACTTTACAACTGCATCGAAAGGTAAAAAAATGAGAAATAACATAGGAAGCTTTTCGCTTATAAAAAAAATAAACACTGCACTCATTCTTAATTTGATAAGAACCAAAGGACAGGTGTCAAGAATAGAGATTGCTCGAGAAAGTGGCCTCACTGCAGCCACTGTGACAAACATAACCTCAGAGTTGATAGACCGGGGTATAGTGGAAGAAGCCGCAACCGGCACCTCCACCGGAGGAAGACGTCCTGTAATTCTTAAGCTATGTTCACAATCTCTCTATGTGGGCAGTGCCTATATAAGCCCTCATGGGGTAGATGTTGTGGTATCTGATTTTAATGCAAAAATTGTTTTTCGCAAATCTATGCTTTTTTCCTCTTCGGGTGCCGCTCCCGAATTGTGCATCGACTATATATGCCGAGTTTTGTGCGAATTTGAAAAAGAAAACAGCGGCAGAACAGTAGGAATTGCGCTTGGGCTTCACGGTGTTGCCGATTCGGAGACGGGAGTTTTGATAAGCGCACCAAATCTTGGCTGGCAAAATGTTGCCATAGGAGAAATGCTTCAGAAAAAATGCGGTATTGATGTATATGTTCAAAACGATGTCCGTCTTATGGCAAATGCCGAAATGAATTTTGGAGTTGCGCGGAATATAGAAAATTTTGTGTTTTTTTATGTTGGCAGCGGTGTGGGTGCGGCTGTTGTGTCGGGTGGTGAGCTGCTCAGAGGCAGTAATAATGCTGCCGGAGAGCTTGGTCATACTATAATCGATCCCGACGGACCTCTTTGTCAGTGCGGCTCGAGAGGCTGTCTGCAGGCACTTACCGGTGAGGAGGCAATGCTTCGGCGTATGAGGGATTGGCTATGTGACACTTCAACACTAAACCAAAGCAGCACTTGTGCCGATATAATGATGGCATATATTCAAAATAACGATAAAACTGCAAAGCAAGTAATAGATGAAGAACTAAAATACTTGTCGATTGGAATATCAAATATTATTAATATTTTTAATCCGGACTTGATTGTTGTGGGGTCCGGCATCGAAGGCTTTGGGGAAGCGTTGGTTTCGGAGCTTGCCAAAAGAAATATTCAAGGAGCTGCAAAGGGCATAAGCTGCGAAACGGTTTTTTCTGCGCTTGGCGGTGATGCAGTTTTGCTTGGAGGTATTGCCATGGTGATAAAAAAAGTGTGCGATAATCCATATGAGCTGCTGCTTGTGTAAGATGCAAGAGGGTAAGGCAAACTTAGAACTACGAAAATAAGTTTTGTGTATGGGAGCACGGTAAAAATAGACCTATCGTTTTATGAAATTTTAACAAATTTTTGCTTTAAAATCTCTTTTATATCTCTTTTAAACGGTATTTTTGTTGTGAAAACTAAACAATTTTAACTTCAAAATTTCAAAATTCGTGTTTTTTTAAATTTAAAAGATAAAAAAAACTATTGCAATAATTCAAAAAATATAATATAATCATCATAGGTATCAGATTTTGATATTAATGAAAGGAAGTGATTTGATATGAAGCACAGGATGTTATCTTTTTCAAAGATATCAGAGTTCCTTCTTACTTCGGTATCTGCATCTGCAATACCGTGCACATCATCCGACATCGCATCGGCAGAGTCTTGTGTTTCGGTTATCTCTGTCGGCTTTTGATCTTTGTATTTGATGTGCGCATTATCGTCAATGCAGATGGCGGTAATTGTAGTTTTGTGTATTCGTGAAAACACAAAATGAAAAAGAAATTATGGGGTTTATGGAATATTTTGGTTTAAGTTGAGTCATATTTTTGGTGTACTCTATGCAGTATGGGTTCAAAATTAGGCTCTGTGCCAACCGATATTACTACAAATCACTTGGGGACATCATTCAAGATTTGATATCTCATTAACAACGACTTAATCTCTTTTTGAACTGCATAGCAGGGGATAAAAGCTATGGCAGATGCACAAAAGATGATTACTGCACGTTTTTGCAGAAACAGCAAAACTCTTGTAAATAACGAAACCTAATACAACAGGTAGACATGCACTTTGCCCTATGGCAGAATGCATACACACAACCGTAGGCACTGATTTTGATTAAAGTTACATATAAATGCCTCGGTAAAAAATTTATTTAATGGAGTGATTTTTAATGAAAAAATTTTTGGCAATGGTTATGACCGTAGCTATGGTCATTTCTATGATGACAGTAGTTTCATTTGCCGGCGACGATGCTGTTACTATTAATTTTGCAACAGTAAAAGCTAAAGCCGGAGAAACAGTGACAGTTCCTATGTCAGTTGTTTCAAAAACAGTACCTGTTAAAACTGGTGGTGTTTCTATCCAAGCTACAAAACTTCCTGCCGGTATTACATTATCTACAACATCGGGTGCTGCTGCTACTCATGTTGATGGTATTAATGAGGACATCTTTGATATTTCAACAAAAGCACACACATATATCAGAAACACAAAATATCATACTTTCAGCTTTAAAACATGGGAAGATACACTTATTGATCCGGAAGAAAATCTTAGCGTAATTACTTTTACAATCGCTGATGATGTTGCTCCCGGAACATATACAGTTAATTTCACACCTACAGCAAAAAATGCTGCTGCCTCTGTAGTTAATAATACAATTGGTGTTCCCTGTACAATTGTTGTAGAACCTGACGGTCCTTCATACACAGACGGATACTACGATCTCAAGACAAATGCTGACAACACAGCTTCTGTATCATACTTTGGTACTGTAGGTGCTGCTACTCTTTATGTTGCAACATACAAAGCTGTAGGTACAGGTTATGAGCTCGCCGGTGTAGCTACAAAAGATATCACTGCAGGTACAGTAGCTGAACTTACAACTGTTACAACAGATGCAGTTAAAGGCGGCGACGTTATCAAAGCTTTCCTCTGGGATGCTGCTTTGAACACAGTAGCTTGGAGTGTACTTCCCCAATAATATAATTTTGGTTGTACTTTAGAATATTGAATTATAGACGGCTTGCATAGTCAAGCATGCTATTCTGTGCAAGACTGTATATGCGGAGCTGACTAACATTCAGAGTTATGTTCTGTATACATCAATATTCAAAAAATTAATAAAACGAAAAACAAATTTGTCATGAAGAAAATCACGCGGTTTTCTTACAATATGCTTGTTTCTGTGTATTAAAAGTGCAAAACAACAGAGCCCGCTCGCTTGGCGAATGGGCTCTGTTTTTGCTGTATGACGGGCATATCAATGCTCTGTGGTGAAAGTCCACCGAGGCGTAGTTACCA
>JAEDEG010000130.1 GCA_016293435.1 Clostridia bacterium | reverse complement strand
CCAATTCAGCTAAATTTTAATATTTTTCAAAATTACTTCCTTATCTGGTCTTGGCATTTGGAAGCACGCTTTTTTTAATTTTGCCGTCTTACAATTTTGTATTCATCATAAAACTTAAAATAAGGACAGGAGCTTTTGCTTTGGTAAAATCTTACCATATCGTCTTCATCCATATTCATGATACACACATAATCGTCCCAATCTTCATCGAAGTCATAATATGCACACATATCACACTGACTCTGAGCCGGCTTTTCTTTTTTGCTTTTGTTATTATCCATACAACGCACCCTATTTTGCTTCGGGCATTTTGAACGAATCCTTGAGTGTTGCGGTTAGGTTGAATATGAGATTGCCGTCCTTTGAATATTTATCAACCGCAAAATACCCGTTTCTCATAAACTGGAAGCATTCGCCCGCTTTAGCATTTGCAAGGTCGGCATCTAACTTACAGTCCTTTAGCACAACCAGCGACTCGGGGTTGAGATTGTCGAGATATTCATCAAGGTCGCCCGGGTTGGAGGTGAGAAACAGCTTGTCATACATATTTACTGTGGCAGATGCGCAGTTGTTGGCATCAACCCACTGAATTGTGCCCTTTACCTTTCTGCCGTCGGGAGAATTGCCGCCCTTGGAGGCAGGGTCATAGGTACAGATAAGCTCTGTAACCTCTCCGTTTTCGTCTTTAACAATTTTGGACACCTTGATAAAATATGCACCCTTCAGACGAACCTCATTATCGGCAGTAAGGCGCTTGTAGCCCTTAACGGGAACCTCCATAAAGTCGTCTTTTTCTATATAAATATTTCTTGAAAAGCTTATTTCCTTGGTACCTGCACTCTCGTCATTGGGGTTGATATCAACGCTCAAAAGCTCCGATTTGCCCTCGGGATAGTTTTCGATTGTAACCTTGAGAGGCTTTAGAACTGCCATTGCTCTGGGAGCATTCATATTGAGGTTTTCTCTTACGCAATGCTCAAGCATCTGAAAATCTACCACACTAAACGACTTGGCAACACCGATTCTCTCGGCAAAATCTATAAGCGCCGCAGCGGGATAGCCGCGTCTTCTCATGCCGCTGATTGTGGACATTCGGGGATCGTCCCAACCGTCAACAATGCCGTCGCGCACCAGCTTGAGACATTTTCTCTTGCTGGTGAGGGTGTTGGTAAGGTTAAGACGCGCAAACTCAATCTGACGCGACGGTGTTTCAAAATCGCATGCCTTTAAAACCCAGTCATATAGAGGTCTGTGGTCTTCAAACTCGAGAGAACACAGGCTGTGAGTTACTCCCTCGGCCGTGTCGGAAATGGGATGTGCAAAGTCATACATGGGATATACACACCACTTACTGCCCGTGCGATGATGCTTAGCATGAAGAACTCTGTATATAATCGGATCTCTCATGTTTATATTGCCCGATGCCATGTCAATTTTGGCACGGAGCACCCTCTCGCCGTCGGCAAATTCGCCGTCAGTCATACGCCTGAAAAGGTCGAGATTTTCTTCAACACTGCGGCATCGCCAGGGGCTCTCTTTGCCGGGCTCGGTGAGTGTGCCGCGGTACTGCTTGATTTCTTCTGCGCTAAGGTCATCAACGTATGCAAGACCCTTTTTTATAAGCTTTAGCGCACAGTCATATATAATAGGAAAATAGTCGGATGCATAATACACATTATCCCACTCAAAGCCTAACCATTTGATATCCTCCATAATAGAATCGCAGTACTCAGTCTCCTCCTTGGTTGGGTTGGTATCATCAAAGCGAAGGTTGCAGGTGCCGCCGTATTTTTTTGCCATAGAAAAGTCGATGTTTATCGCCTTGACATGACCAATATGGAGATAGCCGTTGGGCTCGGGGGGAAAACGCGTTTGAACCTTGGTGTACACTCCTTCGGACAAATCCTTTGCAATTGCATCGTTTATAAAATTGGAAACAACATGTTCTTCCATTTATTTTCACTCCATTCGTTATATTGCAAGAGCCGATATTGCTCTGTCAATCCTCTCCAAAACCTTTTCTTTGCCGAGAGCCTTCATGATAGAGCAAAGGTCGGGCGACTTGGTTCTGCCGGTCACAGCTGCTCTGAGCACATTGCTCACATCACCCACATGACCGGGATATGCATCGGGATTTTTTTTGTATTCCTTGACCTCTCTCGCATATCCAACCTTTTCGGCAAGGTCTTTTAAAGAAGCAAACCAGGTTTGATTGTCGGCTGTTTCGTCATACATATCCTTATACATAATAAGCATTGCTTTGGCATCTTCCTTTGAAACATTTGGCACCTCTTCGTATTTGCCGTCAAAGAGCTCGTCAAACATAAAAGCAAATGCCTCCCTCACCTCGCTCCACTTGCCTATATCCTTACGCGGCTTGTCGGGGTTGCGGTCAAAGTTGAACATAGCAACCGAAAACGCCTTGTCGCGTGTGAGCAAAGCATAGAGCTCTGTATCATATTTCTGCGCCCATGCAGCTGCAAGCTCATACACTGCTTCGGCACTATAGGAGGCTATCTTGTTTTTGCACACGTCATTGAGCTTGACCAGATCAAACAGACCGCCGGAATTGCTCATTTTGTTCATTTCGAGCTTAAATTCTGACCAGTGGGCGGTTTTGTTCGCCTTGCGAAAATCCTCAAAGGTATAGTTTGCAAGATTGAGCAGATATTCTATAACACCGTCGGCGGGATAGCCCTCCTCGTCATAGTAGGAAACAGCCGCCTCGGGATCCTTGCGCTTTGAAATTTTGCGCTTGCCGCCCTCATCCTCTTTCATGATGGGCGCTATGTGAGCATATTTTGGAGGCTTGATACCAAGCATATAAAACATCTGAAGATGAATAGGAATTGAAGAAATCCACTCGTCACCTCTGATAACATGGGTAGTACCCATGAGATAATCATCAACCACATGAGCAAAATGATAGGTGGGAATGCCGTCAGATTTGAGTATGACAACATCAACAATATTTTCGGGCATTTCGATTTTGCCTCTTATACCGTCTTTGAAAGAAACCTTTTTGTCCTCCGACCCGCAGGAACGAAGACGCAAAACATAAGGAAGACCGGCATCTATATTTTGCTTTATCTGTTCAAACGAAAGGCCGCGGCACCTTGCAAACCTGCCCCAATAGCCGGGCAGGAGCTTTTCGGCCTCCTGCTGCTCTCTTATGGCAGAGAGCTCGTCCTCTGTGCAAAAGCACGGATATGCCATACCCTTTTTTACAAGCTCCTTGGCAAAGCACTGATAGATTGCCGCCCTTTCGCTCTGCTTGTAGGGGCCGTAGTCACCGGCTTGGACATCATAATCTACAAAGCCCTCATCGATTTTGATACCAAAGCTCAAAAGACCATCCAAAATCTTTTCAACACCGCCCTCTACCTCACGCTTTTTGTCGGTATCTTCTATACGCAGAATAAATCTGCCGCCCGACTGGTGAGCAATACGCTCCGAAATGAGAGCGGCAAAAAGACCGCCTATATGAAGAAAGCCGGTGGGACTGGGAGCAAAACGGGTAACCCTTGCACCCTCTGCAAGCTCTCTTTTGGGATATAACTTTTCATAATCTGCCGGAGTTTTGTCTATGTGAGGAAACAAAAGCTCGGCAAGCATATTATAATCCATATTATCAACCTTTCGCAAAAAAACATATATACCGAAATTATACTACAAAAGGAGGCATTTGTCAAAGATTTTATTTTACAACTATCCTTGCAGCTTGTCTTCACATTATTATTTGTCAATTAATAAAAATCACCTGCCAAAGCAAACAAAAAAACCGTAATTTGCAGCCGGAATACCAATCATGCAAATCACGGTTTAAAAAAATCATCAAAATCTCTGCCCTATTTTAACACCGGCTGAAGCTGTCTGCCGTCGAGCGCCGCTTCGAGTGTCTGTACAACCAAGGTCATGTCTGCCACAAGGGAATCGGGTTTTGCTTTTGGGTCATCCTGACAAAACGGCACAAAATATACATTGCCGGTGTTTAAAAGCAAGCCGATATTTTTGGCATTGGCTCCCAGGCCATCGTTGGTTGATACACCGATAATTAGCGGACATTTGTTTCTCAGGTTTGCCTTTGCCGCCATGGCAACGCAGGTATCGGTTATACCGCTTGCAATTTTGGATATGGTATTTCCGGTGCAGGGGGCTACTATGAGTGCATCGAGGAGCTTTTTGGGGCCTATGGGCTCTGCGCCTCTTATATCGTGAATAATATCCCTGCCGCAAATATTTTCAAGTTTTTCTCTGAATTCGTTTGCAGTTCCAAACCGGGTGTCTGTTGACCACACCATCTCTGACATTATGGGATATATATCGGCACCGGTATTTTTCAGTGCTTCTATTTCACCCATAATTTTTGAAAGTGTGCAAAATGACCCGGTAAGAGCAAAGCCTACTCTTTTTTGCCGTAAATCCATAATTTTGCATCCTTTCCGCTTTCGGCAATAATGTTTTCAATGGTTTTGAGTATAATTTCTGCCGCGGTATACGGTGAATATTTTCCGGGGATACCGGGCAAAAAAACATAGTTTATATTTTTGTCTGCTGCCATAGCCGGGTCTGCTCCTCCCGGAAGAGAAGCAATATCGGCAAGGGGGGTGTGAGGCGGTATTTTATCCAGCTCATACGAGCCAAATATTCTGTGCGGCACAGTGTTGAAAATTATGTCAGAGCCTGCAAGCTCCATATGAATATGCTTTAGCGGTGCGGCGTCAAGCCCCAAGGCCTTTGCCATCGACAAATCACGGCTTGAGCGAGCACAAACCGTAACGCGGGCACCCATCGCCTTTAGTGTGAGCGAAAGCACCTTTGCACACTTGCCAAAGCCGGTAACAAGCACTCTGCTTCCAAAAATCGTGACGGGAAGAATTTTCATTACCGCCTCTATAGCTCCCTCGGCAGTTGGCACCGCATTAAGGGCGGCAAAGTCCTCACGTTCGGCATAGTCATATGCACAAATCCCTTTTTTTTCAAACATTTCTTTATCTATTTTGCCGCCAAAAACAAGAGCATCTGCCGAAATTGATGCGCTCAAATCCTCAAGGCTCAGTTGCGCACTGCCGAGAGGAGCGTTAATATTTGTTTTGTCTTTGGAGCACGGAAGCGGCAATATAACGATTTTTGCCGCGCGAAGTGCGCCCTTTACATCACCGTCTGAAATTGCACACGGTGAATCATCTATAAATGCCGTGCAAACGTCACAGCCCTTTTGGTACAATTGCTCTGCAAGGCATAGATTCCTTTTGTCTCCGCCAACTATTATAATACTGCTCACATATCTCATCCCCTTCTATATAAGATATGCAAAAGGCGAATTTTTGTTAATTTTACATACATGATTTGAATCGGCTTGTCAAATAAAATTAATTTTTTGTTGCATTGATGCGTATTTTGTGGTAAAATCAGGTATATATTATAAATTGGAGGTTTAGTTTTTATGAATTATGAAGTTCTGGCTTTTGCACTTTACTTTGTTGCAATGCTTTCAATAGGCATATTTTTCTTTGTAAAAGGCAAAAGCACCGACAGCGAAAAGGAATATTTCCTCGGCGGCAGATCAATGGGTCCGTGGGTTACTGCCATGAGTGCTCAGGCATCTGATATGAGTGCATGGCTCCTGATGGGGCTGCCCGGAAGTATTATTGCATTTGGCCTCGGCCAGGCATGGATTGGCATAGGCCTTGCTATAGGTACCGCACTCAACTGGATTATTGTTGCAAAAAGGCTCCGAAAGTTTTCTGCTGCAGCAGGCGACTCTATCACAATGCCCCAATATCTTACCAACAGATTTATGGCAAAGAGCTCCGCACTCAAAATTATCTGTGCTGTGGTATTTCTCATAAGCTTTACTATTTATGTAGCATCGGCATTTTCTGCGGGCAGTCAGGTATTTGTACAGCTTTTTCCAAGCCTTAATAAGACGATTGCAATGATTATCTTTGCGGCTATCATCCTTACTTACACCTTTTTCGGCGGCTACAGGGCAGTGTGCTGGACAGACTTTTTCCAGGGTCTTTTGATGCTTATTGCTCTTATGGCAGTGCCGATTATGATTGTGTTTATCGACAGCAACGGTCACGTTGAGCCCTCTTTGCTTTCCCAAACCGTAACCGGTTCTGTAACAGGCAAAGAATATAATTTTGTGGCAAGCTTCCTCGATGCTACACCTCAGGATATCATCTCCGGTCTCGGTTGGGGTCTCGGCTACTTTGGAATGCCCCACATTCTCGTAAGATTTATGTCTATCGAAAAGCCCAGCATGGTTAAAAAATCTGCTACAGTTGCAATTATATGGGTAATTATTACATTGGCTTCGGCTGTTGTAATTGCATATATCGGCAGAATGTATCTCATGGATAACGGCGTTCCCTTTGCCGAGCTTCTTCTTGGCGATATGGACAGTCAGGAGCTTATATTTGTTGTGCTGACAAGAAAGCTCTTTCCCGCATTTTTGGCAGGTGTGCTTCTTGCGGCAATTATTGCGGCTTCCATGTCTACGGCAGACTCTCAGCTCCTTGTGGCATCCTCTTCATTCACAAGCGATATCTACAAGCCGATATTGAGAAAGAATGCAAGCGAAAAAGAAATTCTCTGGATTGGCAGACTTGTTGTTATTGTAGTATCTGTAGTTGCATTTTTCATTGCAAGCAGCAAGGGTGAAGGCGCAGCTATGATTATGAGCCTTGTATCCAACGCATGGGCACTGTTTGGCGCAGCCTTCGGCCCTGTAATTTTGCTTTCGCTCTTTTGGAAGAGATTTACATACAAGGGTGCGATTGCAGGTATTGTGGTTGGTGCAATAGTTGACATTGTGTGGCTTATATACTACAGTGCTTCCACAGGAATTTACGAAATCATCCCCGGATTTATTGCGTGTCTTGCTGCGGCAATTGTTGTAACCCTTGCAGACAAAAAACCGAGTGCCGAGGTTGAAGCAATATACAACAAAGCAACCGACAAATCTATTGACGAGTAGTTTTT
>JAEDEG010000020.1 GCA_016293435.1 Clostridia bacterium | reverse complement strand
ATACTACCGGTAAATCAGAGGATAACAATATAATTCTTTATGATTATCAGGTAGGAAGAAGCGGCACCTATGCCGAAAAATTCCTTGAAGGATTTAAAGGGTATATTCACTGTGACGGTTGGAGTGGATATGATAAGGTTGAAGATGCAAAAAGAGTGGGCTGTTGGGCACATGCCAGGAGATATTTCAAAGAGGCAATGGATGTTCAGGCTGACAAAAATGATTATTCAACCATTGCCGGGCGAGGTTTTTTGATGATAGAAAAAATATTTTCATCAGAACATAAAATAACCGACAAGGAAAAATTAAAAACAATCCGTCAAACAATAGGAAAAGAACTGGCAGAAGAATTTTTTTCATATTGTAAAGAAGCAAATACTTTACCGAAAAGTCTCACGGGTAAGGCTATTTTGTATGCGATAAACCAAAGAGAAAATTTAATGAGATATTTAGAAAACGAAAATCTTGAAATGACAAATAATCGTGCAGAAAGAGCAATAAAGCCGTTTGTTATAGGGAGAAAGAACTGGCTGTTTTGCAATACACCTAGCGGAGCTGTTGCATCGGCACGGTTGTATTCTGTAATAGAAACAGCAAAAGCTAATAATCTTAAGATTTATGATTATATCGTGTGGTTATTTGAAAATATACATAGCCTCACGGCAGAAGAACTTTTACCATGGAGCAATAAAATTCCTGACAATATCCGAAAACATTAAAAGATGCCGATCGGCATCTTTTTGGTTTATGTGATTAAATTGTGGTTTAGGTGTGTATCATTTGACGCTTACCCAGAGTCAGCCGAAATCCTCTTTTAAAAGCAGAATTTGCAGTCTGGAAAATCAAAGCAAGAGAAGAACTCACCGCCTACAGAAACAACGAAATCTATGCCGATGAGTTCAAAAAAGGATAACATGAGAATATATCGTCCCTTTTATGAGGGCGGTACGGCAAATACAGTTCGGGTATCCGATACATTATGCCGCACCGACCTCTCCAATTATCTTACTAACAAAAGGTTGAGAAGATATTGTTCAAAAAGAATCGGTAATTCTTTATATTTTTTCCGTCCGATTAGTTTGCTGCCACCAAAACCGGATTCAGGGACGAAAGACTGTTCCAACACATAGCTTTCACTGCGGTGTAAGTTCCATCAGGCAGGGAAAGACTGGTTTCAAACTGTTTGCCCGCTTCTACGGAGACAGCAGGCGAGACAACAACTTTCGCAAGCTTATTGCCGTTATAGCCCGCAATAATCAGCGCAACCGTCATTTCGCTGTCCGAATAAAGCTGATAGGTCGCCGTGTTGCCCGAAACGCTGATTTCGTTCTTCGGCGCATACGGCACAAAGGTTGTCTGTGCAACATCGCCGACTGTAACCGTGTAGGTCGTTTCTGCACTAAGATCCCCGTTCAGCGGTATGGTAATCGTATTTCCGCTGATTACAGCAGTACCGGATACCGTCTCCTCTCCCCTGTTGCCCGGTTTGGTAATTGTAATATCGTCTGCGCTTATCGTCAGCTCCTCGCTGGTCGTCAGCGTAACGGATTTTGCCGTCGTCGAAATCAGCGGACTTGCAGCGGTCGCGTCGAAAACCTCGCCGCCCACCGTATTGCTGTAGCCGATGGCGGTTACGTAAGGCGCAATGTTTTCTTTCGGCTCGTAGATTTTGATGTTGTCAATGCTAAAATTAAAGTCTGCCTTATCAAGTGCAAGCTCACATCTTGGCATTTTGGTAGTTGCCGGTATGGTAGACGCCAGCTTATTGTCGTAATAGATTTTTATGGTTGATGCATTATAGTCAAATTCAAGCTTCACCTTTTTCCACACGTTAACTTCATAAGGAATTGATCCATTCATGACATAGCCATTCGCTGCAAACAGATGTGCACCAGGTGCCCAGCTCGAGGCAGCAGGAGCAATATAATTTAGCTGAACCTTAGCATTTGCGCTAATTTTGGTATCCATTTCCATAACAAAATATTCCGGCAATTTAGAAGAATCAAAGACCATATTGAGGGCAGGTTCTGCCGTCAATGAAGTAGAAGAGGGCATTTGTATCGCGTAACCTGTTCCGTCCGAACCGGGGACAACCGTCATTCCTTTACCATCTTGTCTGTCATAGAAATAACTTCCTGTAACTACACCGCTCGGGGTATAGGCACCCTTCATATAATATCCCTTTGCGCCGTTGCTATACTCCCAGGAAGATCTTCCATTAAAATCTGCGCTGACAATCACATTTTCGCTCACCGTCTTTGATACTGCGTAAAAGGAGGAAGAGACAGTCTCCGCTGTTCCGTCCGCGTATTCGGCAGTAACAGTCAGCTCGTTTAAAGTACCCTTCTTCACATTGGTCGCATTTGACAAATCCGCCGTATATATGTCGTCCGAAGAGGCGGAGGTTACTGTCGCAAACGCCGTTCCGTTCAAAGCAAAGCTTAGGCTGCTAAAGCCCGCCGGTGCTTTTGCAGTCGCCGTGCCGATCAGCTTACCGTCGGTATAATCAACCGTTGCATTTGCCGCGGGTGCGGTTACCTTCAGCTTCGGCTGCGTGGTCACGGAAAAGTTATCGAGGTAAATGGTACCGGTATTTTTTATGATCGTTATCTGAGTAATCTGTGTTGTGTCCGACAAACCTACATTATGAAGTTTAGCGAAGCTCGCGACCACACTGTTATCGCTGAGATCGGTCACCGTGTTATAAAAGGTATTGTCAGAGTAATCAAATTTAAGCTCAAAATGATACCATTTTCCCGTCGAATACGTTCCCTGAGACACATACTTGTTCTCCGCTTTGCAGGAAATATCACCCGACGGCATAATAGCAAACTGCTCCTTGTTGAAAAACCAGCCCGCATTGCTCTTTCCCTCAAAGAATAAAACGGCATCATCACCGCTTTCAGTTCCCTTGTCTTCTACATAGAAATCGGAGGAGACAATCAAATAATCGTCCGCATAAGTCGCGCCGGAGAACAGTGAAGCGGATGCACCCAGTTGTCTCACATTGTCCCGTCCGCCTCCGCTTGCAACCAAGCTTCCGGGCTGATTAACGGAAACCGAAGCCGCATGAACCGAAAACGAACCTCCAAGAATCATCGTTGCCATTAACATCATGCCAATTGCCATTGAAATAAGTTTTTTCATGTCTTTCTTTCTTCCTTTCTTTCTTAGTTTTTGTGTCGAATAACGACGTCACCCTTTCACAGCGCCGTTATCCCTTAACTGCACCAATCATAACGCCATTAATGAAATATTTCTGTACAAACGAATAAAAACACAACACCGGAAGAGTTGCAATCATACAGACTGCATATTTAATCGTATCCCCTATTGCCATCTTGTCACCCGAGTCCACTCCAAATGACATTTCACGCGTGTCATTTTTCAAAAGGATTTGCCTGAGTATCAGCTGAAGCGGATATTTTGTTCTGTCCTTAATAAAGATACGTTTCATTCATTGACGAAACCACATCCGACACATTGTTGTCCATGGTTACATAATACGTTAGTGTAACATCCGTATCAATCGGATAGCTGTCAGAGGTGGTTATCTCGCCCGGTTATCCGCTTGTCTTTGCTGCATTATTGTTTGAGCAACTCGCCAGCGACATGACCGTCATTGCAGCCTCCAAAAAAACGCGATTCCTTTTACATACATGTTTTTCCCTCCTTTTATTTATATGTTCCCAATGTATTATCATCAGTGCTAAAGCACTATTGATAGCTAAAATTTATAGTCTCCGTCGGTAATCAGTCGGGAATCAGCCAATCGGCAATCGGCGTATTGTCCACCGGGGCAATATCTGTTGTGTCACCCATCTGCGGTATCAGTTTCACGGACAGATTCACGTTGCCGGAGCCATGGAGCTTGATGACAAGCTTTGTTCTGCCCGAATCGTCCGCCATGCCCTCTACCGTAGGCGAGGTCGGCAGCGGAACCATCGGCATGGTTTCCATCGTATAGCTGTCCGCATCAGTAGCAAATTCCACCTTGAGCTTTTTCCCTGCCGAGGTGCTTAGCATTGCACTTTTTCCATCCTCGGCGATATTGATTGCAGTGACCTGTTCCGAAGTGTTCATGAACCAGTATAAATCGCTCTCCTTCGTAAGCGTAACCTCGTCGCGAATCAAGAAGGAACGGCGATTGTCTCCCAGCATGAAACCGCGGCAGACCTTTGACGCATCCTCCGTATAAGCATTTGTCAAATCGAATATCATATATGCGCCTTTTTCCTTTGATTCCATTCGAACCATTTCCGTTGTACAGCTGATGCTCTGTCCCCAATAGCCTGTGCGCGGATTGATGACCAAGCAATTGTTCGCCTCCGGTCTCTTGCGGTAAATATCATATCCGCTTTCCTGAAAATAGCCGGGTATGGAATAGTTATCCTTTCCGAGATCGTCTATCCAGCGCACTCCGTTAGCCTCAAAAACAAATTCCCCGAGGTCGAGATGGTCATGCTCAATACCATTGCTGCCTGCGTGGACTCCTGCCCAAAGTGCTTGCTTCGTCCATGCCTGCCGCATCGAGCCCGCTTCTCCCTGACGGAAATAAGCATCGAGCGGAAGTGTAGTCGACACTCCCGTTGCATCGGGGCGATACGTAAAGAGCATAATTTCCGGTCGTCCCTTCCAGTAGTCTGTGGCATCAAGTACCTTAAAGAAGTTTTCGGCAAAATCGGAAATGCCAAACTGGTTTGCCAGCCACAGATAAGAACCGGTCAGACCAAAGCCGGAGCTGGAGTCATGGTAGTTAAACACACCTTCTCCCATTCCGTGCATCGCCAATGCGAAATCGGCAGCGCCCTTCACGCCGGGTGCATCGAGCAGACCATAGAAATCGCCGCTTGCATTTTGAAGCGAGGCAAGACCTAACCACACATATTCCATAGTGTAATCCTGATAAAGCAGACCCTCATACCAGCCGCCGTCCGGATAGAACAAACTCATTACATTTTCGAAGGACTGTACGGTATTTTCTAAAATAGATATGCATATATCTCTGGTATCTTCTTCGTCAACGATTGCAAGAGCTGCACACATCAGACCTCCGGCACACACAGCCGTCCAGTTGTCGTGTCCGTTAAACCAATAGCCGTTTGTGTGAACACCCTGATATGCTGTCATTCCCGGTTTCAAAGCATTTTTCACCAGCGCATCCCGAATGATCTGCTTTTGCTCGTTGGTCAAAACGTCATAAAACATATCATAGCTGACCGCCACGGCGCCGGCAATCTCTGCGGCGCTTAAAAACTGCCTGTAGTCATCCCAGTCCGGATAAACCGTGCAAATCTTTTCCAAATCTCTCCATGCGGCAGTATAATATTTCTCGTCCGCGGTCAAAAGGTATGCGGCGGAATATACGCGAAGACGATACTTTATTTCCGTCGCCGTAATCAGGACTCTATTTTCCAGCGCATAATCCCCAACGATTGTCTGTGCATATTGGTCGGCGGAAGCAATAATTCTACTCTTCCATCCGTTCATTCGCGAATTTGAAACGACTTGTCTCTTGATGCGCTCCATATCGCTCTTTGTCCCCAAAAGTCTCGGATGCGCATTGTCCGGGTTTCGTTCCGTAACTCTTCTGTAAAGCTCTGTCCCACTCGGGCGTTCAAACTGCAAATAGCGATACAAAATATCTATCGGTTCGTCCAAAACCTGAACCGCCGCTGAATTTTTGAGCGTAAACGAACTCTGCGAAACAACGGCAAAGCCCCTGTCATCCCAGTAATACTGTTTGCTCAGTCCGTCGGCAAGCGCCCGCAGCGAAACATATGCCGTGCTGTCCTGAATATTTACCGGCAGTGTAGCTGTGTTGTTCACAATAATAGAATCACCGCTATACTGCACCGTATACCCCATTCCGTCCGAAACAAGACTTGCCGGTATCATGACCTCGTCACCCTCACCTAAGGGTTTTACGGAGCTGTAAGCCTTTTTGCCACCGGTAAGATACGCCCCGTTATTCACCATTAAAACAAAATCGTCTGCTGATACAACAGCCAGAGCATCCTCTGCCGTTTCCATCTCCGAGAAATATGACAATTCTCCCTCAAAAGCAGAATCCTCCTTCAGTTCGGAACCCTCGTAGATTCGGAAATTATCAATATGGATTAGGGTTTGGTTTCCTCCTGACCGCGCTTCAATCCTGTAGAGCAGCGGTTTTAGCTTTTGGAAACTGATGTCAGCTTTTTTTAGGACACCGTCCACAAAATAGTTCATCTTGCCGGTAGTGTTGTCAAACACCATGGATGCGCGGCTCCATTGTCCGACAGGCAGAGAATCCCTGCCGCAATCGATCCAGTTAGAGGTAGCCATATTGTCAACACTTATTTCATATAGGTTTCTCCACAGGTTACCCTCCGACTTCTGAGCAAGAAACTCTAAATCCGCATCCATCACTTCAGGCTTGATATAACATTCAACAACGTAGCTGTCCACGGAAACAAGCTTTTCGGCAGCCTTGGAACCGACGGCAAAATCGACGCGGGCGGTCGAATCACTCACGGTTTTATCAATGGTCAGATAAGAATTGCCTTCAGACTCATTTACCGTAATCGTATTTCCACCGGTCGAATATTCACCGGCAACATCAAAAGTCACGTTTCTGAATGTAATAAAGCCTTGCTCCTCAATGGCACTACCGGGCTTCACCGCCGGCAGCAACGGTCTCATTTCTGTGTCCCAGCACATCACCTTCACATCTTCATATGCCCGATCCAGCACCAGGCGCTGCTCGTTTTTTCCTTCATCTAAGCGAACCGTCAAGAAATCAACATCTGCCAGTCTTTTGTTTTCATAAGCCGCAACCATTAAGTTTACTGTCCGGGTCTCGTCTGCAAAAAGCTTGTAGGTCGTAGTTCGTCCCTCTCTAGTAGCCTTGCCTGCCAATGCCACCGGTCGAAACGCGAGTTTCGCAGTTTCACCGGCAGACAGCATATAATCGGTACCCACGCTGAGTTTTTCGCTCAGTGGGATGGTAATTTTTTTGCCGCTTACAATGACAGTTCCCGATATTTTCTCGGAAATATTTCCCTGCGGCGCTATAAAAAATTCATCGACAGCTTCGATAGGGCTGCTCATCGTTAAGACGATAGATTTTACAACGGACGGAATCGGCGGGCTGACTGCAGTGACAGGAATGACGGTGGTGTCATTTCCCGCGGTATAACCGAAATTCGCAATATACGGTGTTTCAAATTCAGACGGTTCATAAACCTTAAAATTATCTATCGATAAAGACATGCCTGGCGTTTCCAATTGCAAACGAAACTTTTTGGGTGCAAGAGTAAAGTTCTTGGTACAGGCATACTGTCCGTTATAGTAAATATCAGCTTGCTTTGTTGTTTGATTAAAATCGATTCTGACCTTTCGCCATACGTTTAAGTCATAAGCGATATTACTTCCGGCAATTTTACCGTTGCTGTCAAACAAATCTACTTTAGGACTCCAGCCGCCTTCCGACGAGGCGAATAACCAATACAGAATAATCTGACCGGTTTGATTCACCTTGGTATCCATTTCATAAATAACCCTTTCCTCAGTGCGCTCCGCAGAGAAGTCTACCCTTAGGTACGTATCACTCGAACCGCTCGCCTTTGTCATGCAAATTGCATTTCCGTCACTCTCATTCGGCCCGTTTACAACCTGAAGCGTGCTGCTTCCGCCGGGGACAAAATATCCGTACTGAACGATTCCGTTTGTAAACGTACCCCTCAGATAATAGCCCGTATCATTCTTTTCATATGACGTGGGATTGAAGGTACTCTCTGTGATAACATTCTCACACACCGATTTATCTGCCGCATAGAACGAAACCGTTTTGCTTTCTTCTCTGTCCGAATATACCGCTCTGACCGTCAATATGTTCTGGACGCCTTTTATTGCATTTGCTGCCGCAGACAGGTCTGCGCTATAATTACTGCCGCTTCCGTCGCTCACCGTACGGAATATTTCTCCGTTCAGAGCGAAGGTAAGGATCTCAAACCCCGGCGATACAACAACCGACGCCGTTGCGGAAAGTCGTCCGCGTGCCGTGTCATAATCCACAACCTCATTCTCCGACGGAGAGGTTATCGAAAGCTCTGCACTTGCACTTGCGGAAAAGCTGCCAACAAAAAACGCTCCGTTACCAGCAGAACCCACAGCAAATATAAAACCCGCCATCATGCAGCACAAAGTCTTTATGAACAATTTTTTCATATTGTGCATCCTTTCTGTATTTCTACGCGATAATGTCAAACACCTTGTTTGACCACATGGAAACCTTCGAAATTCTATTTATGACCGGATAAGCTCCACGAAGCAACTGGCTTTCTGTTTACCCAGTTGTCGCATACAAGCACCTTGACGGTCATACCCTTTCGATACGGAATCGTGTGGTTATCGATCTGCAAGGTGTCCGACGCTTCCACAATAGTTTTGGTGACGGAGGTTATTCCGACCAGCTTCCCGTCCTGATAAAACGCCAGCGCTACCATCGCTGACCGACTCTGCTGTGTGCTGTTTGACAAAGTAACCGTCGCCGAAATTAAATCATTTGACTTAAGCTGCTCTGTAGATTTAATCACTATCCCGTCTTTTTTCAGCACAACATACTGCAAGCCAATCTCTTTCGGCAAAATCCGAAACGGGATGTCAAAGCTGCTGCCCAACCGAACACCATCGCCAAACCGTGCCTCCGGCAAAACGACAATTCTCCCCTCTTTTCCTGCAGGAAGAGGACTCTTCAGCTTCGCAGTGAGAAACCCGCCGCTGCTGTTATATGATACCTTTGACAGCGGGATCTCAACGCCTCCCGCCAAAACCTTAACCGTATCCGTGGTTAGGCTGTCTCCGTCCAATTCGGAAGTAAAATACTGTCTGAGCGCCTGCGCCTGTACATTTACGCCTTCACCTGCGTCCGTTTCCAGCCCGTCAATCAGATACACAGTCTGCCCCGGCAAAGCATAAAACATGTCAATGGTGTAGGACAGGTTATCAAAGATAACATAAGCATCGTCCTTTTCCTTTGAGGCAAGCTCAAGCCTTATAGAAGTGGCATATTTCATGCCGATATTCTCTTTACCGCACTCTTCACCGTCTACGAAGTACTTCACATAACCTTTTGCAAAATTGATTTCAGCCTTTAGTCTGTGCCACACCTGCGGACTGATAACACAGTTCCCGATTTTTCCTTCATCCAGCACCTCCAGCATCTTCCAGCCGTCTTGCTTCCACGGATAATTTTCAAATCTCAGCCAGACACCCGAATCTGAAATGTTAAAATCTGTTTCTATGGTTAAAACAGACTTTACCTCTCCGGTTTTAACCTCCAAATAGGAGCAGTTGTCGCCTTCTGTTCCAAGGCTATACGCATCGTGCATTTTAAATCCGACAGTGTTATCCCTTCCTTCCGCTTTTTGCATGGAGGATCCTCTGGGCGAACTGCTCACATAGGTCAATCCGGCAGGTACGGTAACGCCGTCAAAGTCTTCAAAATCAAACACCTTAACCGACTGCGTGGACTTGTTAACGGTAAATGAAGTCTGTTTTTCCTCCAGTGCTCCCGAAGCATCAATTGTCCACGCCGAAAACGTATGATCTCCATATGGCAGTGCCTCTCTGCTCAGAACAAACTCATATACTTCGGAGAGGTTGGGAGTAAAGCTCTGAATTTCCTTGCCATCAAGTGCAAATACCAGCGAGCTGAAGTCACCCGGTGCCGTTACCCGGCACAGCAGCTCCCCATCCTGATAGACATCATCCTGCGCCGGTGATAGAATCGTAAATTCCCGCAGTGCGGTTGTAATCGAAGATTCCCATCTGCCGAGTTCCACCCCTGCCAACGACCGGATACCATCTTCAAAAACAATGCGGTACTCGGTTGAGGAGGAAAGCACAGGCAGTGTGATTTCAACCGCCTGCAAACTATCGTTGTATTGCACGGCATCTGCCGCAAGAACAACCCCGTTATTCAGATGGATTCTATCGGTACTCACCGATTCAGTCAGCAGCGGCACACTGCTGTAAATTCTTAATTTTTTTGCCAACAGGTCAAGCTTTCCGTCCGTCCAGTCACCTTCAAAAACCTCGAGACCATCCGGCAGGACGGAGGACAGCTTCGTAATTTCCGGCATCTGTTCAAAGCTGGCAATACGTACATCGTCAAGAGCAGCGTGCAAATCACCTCCGTCCGACGGATGCAGCCAAATTTCTGAAAGCATCTTCCCGTCGACAGTGCCGCTCCAAGCCGGAACATCGTTGATTAAAACGGTATATGTTCCGTTTGCAAAATCAAAATACCAGATACAATGATTCCATTCGCCTACTTTAAATGCGGCAACGGATGTGAAAGCTGTCTGCCCCTGATTAATAATACTGCCGTCCGCAGCCACACATTCTGCCTCCAGAGTCTTACCCTCCGGAAGATATATCATGCCGCCAAATATAAACTTATTTTCCGTTGTTCTTTTCAATTTCAGGCAAAGCGCGCTGCTGCTATCTCCGGAGATTACCAAGCCGCGACGTCCCGCTGTCTCGTCAACTTGAATTGTCGCATCTGTTTCGCATTTCATCGGCGTCTCCGACACAAACCGTGCCAGCTCCTCAACAGAATTCAGCTCCGATTCGCCCCAGACGATTTCCGAATCCGAACCAACCCGAAACGCAGTCTGCTTCAGATTACTGCTGTCACCGTTTATCGTAACACCCGCTTTATGCTCTCCGGGCGCAACGTTCGTTAAGTCAACAGGAATACTATAGATTCCTTCTCCCGTTACCGTTGCCGTTCCGACAAGACTGTCATCCAGAAAGAATTCGGCTGTTTTCGTTCCGGCAGGTACGCTTGCACTGAAGCTGAAATCTCCGCACTTCGCCAATTCTATGCCATCCGTCGGGAAAAGCATTTCTGCCGCTGTCACATCGTAAATCTCAATATTATCGAGACGGATTTGAGCGTCTGCGGCTGCCAGACCGATTTCTACATAACTGATTCCTGCGGCGGATTTAAAATCCTGATCCAATGCTCTGCGCGGAACCGCCTCCAATACGGCATCCGTTTGCAGGTCGGTCAGCCGCACATTGTATGTTTTCTCTGCCGATTCAAAATCAAATACGATTTCCAACCGATACCACGTGTTCTTCTGAAAGCTCACTGTTTTACTGCTCCATGCGCCGCAGCTCTTATCCGTTCGGAACGCAAGCTGCCGATAATCAAATGCAAGCTTTCCCGATGCATCCTTATCATCCGTGATATAGAATGAGAGCAAATCTGTTGTCTTGCCTTCGTAAAATTCGTAGAAATTTACGTCCATTGCCAAGGTAATTGTACCCTCTGCTCGTTCCGGCAGATTAAAGGCAAGCGCAGGTGCAAAATCAGATGCAATCGTTCCGCTTCCAGTTGACAGAGCCAACGCCCCATCTTCACAGGGAGCTGCCGTAATTTTCGCGCCCCTGCCGCTGTCGTCAAGCCACATTTCGTTTGGCAGCGCCGTTCCGTCATAATCATTAAAATCCTCCGAAAAATAACTCTGCGCAGAAGCCGGCATCACACATACGGGAAAAATCACCAACAATGATACAAGACAGCAAAGTGTTTTTTTCATCAATTTCATAACAAAATCCCTCCTTTTTTACTGCTTTACCATTGGATGAATCTCATTTACGCTAAGCCAGGTTGAGCCTTCACTGTTTCCATGACCGATAAAGCGAATGTAACGAGCCGTCCCCGGAATCAGATAAATCTCACATTCCTCTGTGTTGCCACTGGTGTCGCCTGCAAATATTGTTTCATAATTAACGCCGTCCTGCGATACCGCAAGCTCAAAATTAGTCGTTCTTTGTCCGCCGAGATAAAATGCCATTTTAAGCGCATCAAACTGCCGAACCTCACCCATATCAATTTCAATCCATTCTCCATCGCCGTTTGCAGCCCACCGCGTTGCGGCGTCTCCGTCAACGGCATTTGCCGCAGGATTTTTTGCTTCCGGTTCAGAGCTTACCTTCACACCAGCAAAGGGCAGCTCTGTATAATTCTCCTCACTCACAATTTTTGCTGCCATCTTAAAGTTAAATACATATTCCGTAACCGCTCCGTTCACCGGATTTTTCAAGATAACTCTTGCCGGCTTATCCCAGCTTTGCGAATTTTCAATGCGTATTTCTATTCCGGGATCAGCCGCCTCTGCACTGAGCTGTGGCAACTTTTCATTCATCATCCAGCTGACCGAATACAGACTGCGTCCCGGGCTGAAGCTCTCCATAGGAGCTCCGTTCAATGAAACGGACTTCGCAAGCGGTTTTTCCGGAATCTCCCCGTCCGGAATGAGCCAGTCGGCAATTGCAGTATTGTCAACCTCCGCTATATCCTCCGTATATCCAATCTGCGGTATCAACTTCACAGAAAGATTAACATTTCCGGAGCCGTGCAACTTGATGACAAGTTTTTCCCGGGATGAATCATCTGCCATACCTTCTACCGTCGGCGAGGTTGGCAGCGGAACCATCTGCATGGTGTATATTTCATAACTGTCAGCATCCGTGACAAACTGCACCCTCAGCTCTTGTCCGTCACCGGTACGCAATACCGCTGTTTTTCCGCCGGAATCTATCGAAACATCCTTCACTTCATCGGAGAGGTTCATGAACCAATACAAATCGCTCTCCTTCAACAGCTCAACCTCATCGCGAATCAGGAAGGAGCGGCGGTCATCACCCATCATAAAGCCACGATATACCTTGGATGCGTCCTCCAAATAGGCATTGGTTAAATCAAATACCATCGAAGCACCGCGCGGCTTGGATTCCATTTTTGTCAGTTTTGTGCTGCATTTTATACTTTGTCCCCAATAGCCTGTGCGCGGGTTGATTACCAGACAGTTATTCGCCTCCGGACGCTTGCGGTAAATATCGTATCCGCTCTCGCGGAAATAGCCGGGCAGAGAGTAATTATCCTTTCCTCGGTCGTCTACCCAGCGCACTCCACCGGCTTCAAAAACAAATTCTCCAAGGTCAAGATGGTCATGCTCTATACCGTTTTGTCCGGCATGAACTCCGGCCCATAATCCGTCCAGCTCCCAATTCTGTCTCATCACTCCGGCTTCCGCCTGACGGAAATATCCGTCTAAAGGAAGGGAAGAGTTTGCTGTTCCGGCCAAATCCGGATTGTAGGCCAGCAAAAGATCAACACTTCCACCGGCGCCGCTCAGTTGCTGTTTCAACTGCATGTAACGGTCGGTAAATCCCTCTATTCCCAGCTCTTCTGCCAGCCACAGGTAAGCCCCCTCCAGACAGAAACCGCTGTCACCGTCGTGATAGTTAAAGGCACCCTCTGCCATGCCGTGCATTGATACTGCGTAGCTTGCAAATCCGCGCAGCCCCGCTGCGTCAAGGAACCCATAGGTCTTTCCGGTCGCATTGAACAGCGATCCGAGTCCGCCCCAGACATACTGCAACGCATAGCTCAGATAACTCACACTTTCGAAATAGCCTCCGTCAGGATAAAACAGGCTCATAAAATATTCAAACGACTGTGTTGTCTGTCCTAAAATAATTTCGCAAAGCTCACCTATATCCTCCTCGTCAGCCATTGCGACCGCCGCCGCCAGCAATCCGCCGGGGCATACCGCCGTAAAGTTGTCATGTCCGTTATACCAATAGCCGTTCGGATGCGTCCCACCGTAAACAAGCAGGGCCGGTTCAAACGCATTTTTTACCACACTGTCACGCAGAGTCTTTTTCTGCGCCTCGGTAAGCTCGTCGTAGAACGTATCGTAGCCGATAGACAGAGCATACGCCATTCCGGCAGCGCCCAAAAACGAAGCATAATCTCCCCAGTCAGGATAATTGGTGCATACTTCTTCCATATCTCTCCACGCAGCATCAACGTATTTCACATCTTCGGTCAGGAGATATGCGACCGAATATTCCATCATGCGCCGTTTCATTTTTTGCGAAATTGTGGTGATGACTCCATTTGCGCTTTCCGGCTTATAAACCACAACGCCTTCCTTAATGGAAGCATCACAATTTGCAATGACACGCTTTGCCCATTCTGCCATCAATTCATTCTCTTGTACATTTTTCTTAAGCCGCTCCATGTCCTCAGCAGTGCCGAGAATTCTCGGATGTGCTTTGCCGGGATTACGCTCTTTAATCGTTGCGGCAATTTCTGCACCACTCGGACGTTCAAACTGCAAATAACGATACAGAGAATCAATCGGATCATCTAAAATCTGCACCTGTTCCGAATCTCTGAGCTTAAATTCGTTTTGGGAAACAACAACAAATCCTCTTTGATCCCAATATACCTTTTTTCCGAGTGCCTTTTCACACAAATCCCGCAAAGGCAAAAAGGTGGAGCCATCCTTAATCTCCGGAGCAACCGACATCTCAAAATGATTCCCTCGCACCGTAAGATCTTTGTTTCCGATTTTCATGGCCACATCGCCGCCAACGGTAACGGTACCGGTTGCGTCGTCCCATTTCACTTCATAGCCTAAACCTTCCGAAACCAGGCGTACCGGCATCATCGTATAGCCATCCTTAATATATGGTCTGACATCGGCATAGTCCTTTTTTCCAGCGGAAATATAAGCCCCATTACCAACCATCATTACAAAATCTTGTTTAGATATCGTTTTGAGGGCATCCTCCGCAGTCTCCATTTGAGAAACAAAGGACAAGGACTGACTTTCACTCTGCTCATCCTTTTCAAAAGCCCCATCCGGCAGCGGCTCATCTCCCGCATAAATCCGGAAATTATCAATATCCATAATAATACTTCCGCCGCCTGTCTTTGCACCATAACGATAGAAAGCCGGCATAAATTTATTGTCAAAGCTCACAGGGTCGCCGACAACCTCTCCGTCCATATAGCAAACTACCGTTTTTTTAATGTTATTAAAAACCATAGAGATACGGTGCCACTCCTCAAAGGGTATTGTACCGCACTTTTGTCTTGCATATGTAAAACTGCCGTCCGGCTCAATAGTGTTTTCTACTCCCCAGATTCCGTCTACGGATTTTGCCTGAAAAAGATCCCATCGTCCGTCCAACTCCATGATTCTGATATCGCAGTCAAGCACGTAGCTTCTGCACTGCGTCATGGCTTTTGCGTTTGACTCCGAAATTGTTAAATCAACATATGAGCCCAAGGAATTTTCTGTTCGCCGCATCGTAAGATATTTCCTGTCCTGCTCCTCACGCAGCTCTATCACATTGCCAAAATCTACGACCGAATAAGCACCTCGCGTATCAAAATTAATATCCGCGAAGACTTGATTACCCATCTCCGGCAAGCTTTCCGTCTCCTGAAAATCTAAAACCTGCGTATTAGGGGTAGGATTGTCAAAATCGGAATGGTTCAACCTTTCATTTCCGGAATATATCCGGAAATTATCCAAGTAAAAACCGGTGGGAACATTCTTTTCACTTGCCGTAACCGCAAATCCCACTTTTTTCATATTGGATATGGTTCTGTCTTGAAAATACCACTGCTGAACTGTGCGTTTACCGTCCAGATATACGGTGAACTGCTTATGTTGAAAATCCAATTCGAAATCAACACGCATCCACCGACCCATATAGTAATTGCCCAGAGACTTTCCGTCTCCCAGCTCCAGTCCTCTTGACGTCAGCGAAAGCAATGAAAGAGTCTGACCGTTTCCTCCTGTAATTTGAAGAAGGCTGCTTTCCGTGCGCTCTCCGTCCAGCATAAATTCAAACGACAGCATAACGACTGGTTCCTTCACGTCAATAGCTGCACCAATTTCTACACCAAATCCCCACGCTTTGCTGTACAGCGCTTTATCAAGTCCGCTACGGCTGACAATGCGTGTGTCAAGTCCGCTTTCTGCGGTAAACAGCCCGTTTGTATCAAGTTCTGAGTTCAGCGGGTATTCATTAAAGGTTTCGTTGACATATACCGTCGGCTTCTGTGCCGCAAATACTGATGTACTGCCGGAAAGCATCACCGCAGCAAGCAAAAAAGCCAAAATTCTTCTCCACATAATATACCTCCGTTTATCCTGCAATTCTATTATAAAAATCAGTCCTTACAATAGATAAATACATATTTCAGATCGCCGTATCTGATTCTGACCACTGCACTCTGCGAGGTCTCGCCGACCGAGCTCATATCAAGAATATCATCAAATGATGCCGGCCGTGCCATATTGGTTGTTGTATTGAACAAGACAACCGGAACATCACTCCTCTTAAGGACAAAGACATTATCCTCAGGAGCATCCACTGTTGAAACCAGCGGCGGTTTCGGAGAGTAGATTACAAAGCTTGAAGAAGTGCTGTTGTAAACCGTTCCGGCAATATAACATACGTAGTCCATTAGGGTAGCGGACTGGAAATCAGTATCAATCTCCGGTTTTTGCAATTCATGGTTGTAACGGGCATCTATTGCCAGACCGTTGATAAATCCTGACGCATCCGTGCTGATTCGTATAATATCTCCCGGCGACGGAATCAACTTGTTATTTTCAAAGTACTCCACCAGATCGGGATGAATCAGTCTGCGGGTAAAGTTACTGCCGTCATACGCCAGAATGCATTTTGTTGTCTCTTCATCTCCCGTCATCGCGACCGTTACACTCTCAACAATGCTCAGTGGCGCGTCTTTTGACGGTGTTTCCTGCTGGGCACCCCCTGATGTGCCTGTCATTGTATAAGTAACAACCGCTCCGGGTTCAAAGCTCTGATTGTAATCGTATGCATCAACATAGCGATCTCTCGTATCGTTTTCCCAATTCATCGTAATAACTCGGAACATATCCTCACTGTACAGAGCATTACCTCCTTCTTCCTGCATTAACGCCTTCGGAACTGCAAAGCATACAGCGCTTCCGAAGGAAAAATACGGAAGGGCAAGTTTTGAATCGCTCTTATACCATATCAGCTTTTGTTTTACATACCTTGTCAGTCTGTCATAATAGGGTTTGTCAAAATTATAGCGTTCCTGTAGGGTATAGGAATCGCCGTTTGGTTTCTGACCGCTCGGAGCATCTTCAACAGTATCCATTTTTGACAGCTCACCATCACTGTTTAGAGCATAACGAATTATTTGGTAACGCGGATATTCTCCGTTCAAAACCGTCGCAATTAATTCCGCACCGTCTCCCCGAACCGAAACTCCGTCAAGTATTACCTTTTTTGCTACCGCAACGACCTCATGCTTATTCTTTTCGGTCAGGATTTTCAATTTCAACGAATTGTCAATCCCTTTGCCTCTGTTTACGGCAGTCAGATAACCGTACTTCATCAACCCGCCGGTTCTTTCCGTATAGTCCACAAGATTGCCGAATGCATTCAGTAAAAATTTATATGATACACCAAATACAGGAGCTGCAGCATGCTTTTTAAAATACTCTCCTGCCTTAACCGTTCTGCCGCCTATCGTATATTCGTCTCCGTCTGTCTGTTCAAGCACACCGGACAGTGTCGCGACGGAAGCAATTCCTCTCACGAGCATTCCGTCCCCGCTGATATACAGCGTAATTGCCATATCAGGCTCCAAGCTGTTTAAATCAATCGAAACGGTTTCGGTTCCATCGTATAATTCGAGCGTATAGTAATACCCATTGTCTTTGCTCAACATTACACTGCTCTTTTCACCATACATTTCGCCGTTGGTGTCATAAATCTCTCCCGTCAGGCTGTTAATTCCGCCTATTATCATTTGGGATGCGCAGTCAGCCAAAACAACATCGAAAGAATTGTCACCATCGTTGTCAATCAGCGTCATTTCTCCTTCCGGATAAATAAATTCTATCTCCCTTTCGGCAGCAATTCTTCCGTTCTTTACAAAGGTAAAGCCTCGGTCAATATAATATTTTTTCTCAATTTCCTCTTCACCGCGCAAGATGGTTAAAGTATTGCCGTTAAACTGATAAAGCTCCCCGGCATCGATTGTGACGGAATGATTCCGATTGCTTTCATATACGCAAACTGCCTGATTAGTGTCTGTATCGTACCACGCTTCTACCGTTTTCCCCAAAAAACGCTCGCTGTTGTCAATCTCTGTCTGTAGCACCAGACCCTCAACATCCAAAACAGGGGAATTGTATTTGAAATCGGAGCGCATGGACATACAGCCCGCTGACCATACAATGCCGGACGCCTTCGTGAGACCGAAACGTTCTGTCAGCAGATTCCTTCCTTTTAATATCACATATTTCATGATGCCATCCTCCATCTTGTCCGGCATCAGCATATCACACGTCAAAAGATTATATACCATCATAACGGCATCGCTCCAGCTCAAAACGCCGTCTTCTCCCTGTACGTGCGTCAGAAAGTCGTTGCTATCCGCTATGCTGAGATAGCCGGAAGGATAGCCTCCCTTTAAAAGAGCCAGAGGCTCATAATCCATACCGCAGACAGCCATCTTGATGGCATGAAGATAAGACATCGCTTCATCGGGATGAAAACGTCCATCCTCAAAGCCATTGACAAGCTTCATCTTATACGCAATGCTTACCTCACCTGCAAAGGGTGTTCCGCTCGTTAAATCGCTGAACGGTGTTTCCGCCGCTCCTCCGCCCGAAAGCTTCAGTGCCCGAACGAGCAACGCCGTAAATTCCGCTCTGGAAACACTGTCACTAAACACTTTATTCTCCATGCCGTTCAGCAAGCCGAGCGAAAACTCAAATTGTCGGACGTTTGCATATGCCTCATCCTCCACCGTCACAGATGTAACATCCGATACGTCTTCCTGCACACCGGCAGCCGGCGCAGAAAAAGCAGCTGCAGGCAAAACCAGTATACAGGCCAGCAAAACAGTTACGAATTTTCTTAATTTCATTATGACGCAATCCTCCATGTGTAGTATATCTTATATTAATATTATAAAGCCAAATCATGCCGGAGTAAATGTACAAAATTATTATTTTTATTGCCCAAAATTTAATCATTTACGGTCAAAATTTAATAAACGGTAAAAAATGTCCCTAAAACTGTATAATTATTCTCCTTTACCCCGAACGGTTGTTGTGTTATAATAATTTTGTAAAATCTGTTTGACTTACAGAATTAATATCTCAATCTTTAAAAGTCGGAGGAAAAAATATGTGGATTAAAAGACTAACAGCATTCATTCTTGTATCTGCCTTATCGCTTGGCATAAATTGCTTTTCTGTAAGCTGCTTTGCTGACGGCGATACTTTATCGACACGCGTTTCATACCGTGCTGAGGACGCGACCGTTATGGTATCGGGAAGCTGCGACGGCAGCGTAAGTGTTACGGTTCTCCCTGCATCCTCATCCCCCGCTGATTTAACCGATATCTACCAAAAAAATTATTTCGATATTATTAACGCAGAGCAAGGAACCTATTGCTCTGACGAATTTACCCTTTCCGATGCCTCTCCCTCCGGGCTCTATACGGTGTACATCACCGATGAATCCGGCAACAACGCAGCTAATTCCTTTCGTTTCATCACGGTTCCGGTTGCATATGACCTTATCGCCAAAATAAATGCTGCAAGCACGGCGCAGGATATCCGAAATATTATGGAGTCCGCTCCGAACGACTTCGGCATTGACCCGACTGACAGCGTTTACCAGAGCTATGCCGCTTCTGCTTATGAAATATTTTGCGAAATCAGGCAAAAATATACCTCTGCAAATTCCGGCGCTGTATATGACGATTTTTACGCGGCGTTTGCGATGGCACAACTGAGAAATGCAGACGCTTCCAAAGCAAAAAGTGTCCTGGAAAAATGGGCGGTCAACCTTGGATTCGGACACAATGCCGATTTGACCGACTCCCGTCTCGACGCCGACAGCGCATCGGAGCTTTACCGACTTCTTGCCGAAGAGGATTATGTCTCCGTGATGAAAGAACGCAGAGAAAAACAAAAAGAAGTATCGTTTGTTCCTTTTTTTGAAGAAGAAAAGGTATTGGCCTGTGTACGAACTGCAAAAAATTGGCAGGGAATAAAAGAGGTTATTTTAACGGATTTTCAAGAGAAATGCTCCTCCTTTGTCAATGCCTCCGATGAGTTTCCTTCTTTAAAATCTCAGGAAAGTGTTTTTATTGCCATGTCTCGCGAAACATTTCGTAAATTCAGCGATATTGCAGTTGCCTTTGACCGGGCTGTTTCGGATCAGGCTAAAGCTGAAAAAAACAATCAGGGCGGCTCCTCAGGAAGTTCTTCCGGCGGTAAACAGATTGGTTTCCCACTTGCAGTTGATACCAATTTTTCAAACGAGCAGAAGAATTTTGCGGATTTACCGACATCCCACTGGGCGTATTCGGCAGTGACAGAATTGTGCGGCAAACAAATCGTCTCCGGATACCCCGATAATACCTTTCGTCCTGATTCCCGGGTGACGCGAGCAGAATTCGTAAAGCTAATTTCTGCCGCATTCAACCTCAACGCACAGGGAGAATCCACTTTCCCCGATGTAGCAGCAGACAGCTGGTATGCCCCTTATATTGCTTCTGCCGCCTCAATGGGTATTGTCAAGGGCGACGAAAGCGGAAATTTCTGCCCCGACGCTTCCGTTACACGGCAGGATGCAGCAGTAATGCTGGAACGTGTGCTGTCCTATATCGGAAATACCCTACCGGAAGGAACGCTTAATTTTAAAGATAATGCCGAAATTTCCGCTTATTCATCCGGCGCCGTCTCTTCCCTTTCCGCTTTGGGGATTATTCGGGGCGATGAAAACTTATATTTCCATCCTCTTTCAATAACCAAACGAAGTGAGGCGGCAATGATGATTTATCAGTCTATGCATCTTTCTTTTGAATAAAAAAGGGTTGAGCACAAAATTTGCGAAACGCCCGGAGAATTGGAAACATGAACCGATTATTTGTTAAAATCAAATCAGCAAAATGATATAAAAAGGGCTGTCGCATTAGCGACAGCCCTTTAATACTGAACGGATTTAGATGCAGGACGAAATCCACACGGTTTTACATACACCTCATAATGTGGCGTAAATTTACAGCAGACCTTGCTTTTTCAGACAAGCGATATTGCTTTTCTCTTAGCCGCGAAACAATGCAGATACTGTCCCCTGCAATTGCTGTTTTTATCAAGCAATCTTGCGGATATTATATTTCAATCTCCACTACCGCAGCATATTACTTGCCGAATGTCTGCGATATTCTGCAGGCGTTATGCCCTCCAGCTTTTGGAATGCTCTGACAAAGGTTTTCCGGTTGGTATAGCCAACCTTTCTCGCAACCTCGTCAATCGACAGAAGCGGGTCTGCCAAAAAAACTTTACTCTTTTTGACACGCGTCTTAGAAATATATTCCAAAACTCCCTCACCCATATAATTTTTAAATTTAGTGGAAAGATACACATACTGCAGTCCCAAATAGTCTGCAATATAGCCGACGGAAAGATTCGGATTGTCATATTTTTCCTCAATTACCCTGACCACCTTGGCGCAGAACATATCTCCTTTTTTCGTTTTATGCATGTCACAAAGTTCACCAATGACAACCAAAAGTGTTTTTTCAAAATTGTCAACCGTCTCAAAGGAAAGAAGCTTTTCCGACAACGCACCATAGCTTTCCCTATCATTGTTATACGCCAAACGCAGTACCGTTCCCGCTATGTTATAGCTGAGACATTTCAGTACCTCCGGTGACATATCTCTTTTAGAAAGCACTTCTGCTACCATCTGTGCCGCTCCGTCATAATCTGCTGTTTTGATGAAGTTAATAAGGCGTAGCTCTTTTTCCTGCGTATACAGATATTGACTGTCCTTCACCGTTTCAATATCCTTTTGCAAAATAAGCCGGTTACTGCCGAGAGAAAATTTATATTCCATTGCCTTAAGCGCCTCATAATAAGCCTGTTCAATCCTCTCGACACCTCTGACAACACTGCTGACGGAAATGGTCAGACGGATAAACAGTTCATTTTCCATAAAATTCTTGATTTCCGCAAGCATCTCTGCAACCCATTGCTGATCCTCCTCCGTTGATTTGCCCGAAAAGGAGATGAGCAGAGCCATCATACCGTTCGCATTGGTCGCATAGCCCTTGGCCGAGCCCACAAAGACATCCTCAGAGATATTCCCCAACAAAAACAGTATGGTTTTAAACTTTGCTGTTTCGGTAATATGGCCGTCATCAACAAACAGTTCCTTGCAGTCCTCAACATGAAAAATCGCAACCGCAAACTGCTCACCGGGGAAAGAAATGCCCTTTTCCTCCACATCGTAGTCAGGGACATCAAGCTGACCCGTCAGCAGCTCATATACAATATAGCTTCTCAGCTCCTTGGACTGACTATCAAGGCGAGATCTGATATAGGCATTTTCTCCCAAAAGTCCGGAAACGGTCTTGCAGATAATCTCCAGCTCGTTGTCTCCCTCCTCAGCCGAATTTGGAAACTTTTTGTGCAAATTCTTCATCACGTTCTCAATCGGCATATAATTGTACCGAACGATAAAGAAAATTAAAACCGTTCCACCCAGAACGGAAATAAATATCATCATCAATTCGAAAATACGAAACATGGACAGCATATCCTCTGCACCCAAATCCGCTACCGCCGTAAGGTATTTAAAGCCCGTAGAGGTCGATATCTGCGTTTGCAGGTAATAATTTTTGTTATCAATTTCCATCTGACGGTTTTCCTGATTAAAGCAGGACTCTATTTCCTTCTGCGTCATATCCGAAAACGCCTCCGTACGCTGATACAGTTCGTTGTGTTCGGACAAAATCACATACTCCATACTGATATTACCGTGAATCAGATTCTGCACCTTTTTCAGCGTGACAAACTGCGGCTGCTCGATTACAAAAACCCCCTGCATTTGTTCGTCCCTCGGGAAGGGTGTTACATAGCGCAAAAGCGGCTCCCCATCCTTAGTGCTCTGAAAATACTGTGCCGAGGAAACGTTTAAGGATTCAAACCATTCGTCATAGCTTTCATTCTGGGAATAGTTTTGTTTGAAAAACATCTTCGGCTCCGTAATATATTCTTTTCCCACCACGCGATTAATATTTTTCAAATAGAGATAAAAAACCGCTTCACGGTTTATATCGTACGACTGGGTATAGTATTTTTTGATTTCCGTTCTCAGATTTTGCAGAAAAATCTGGTCTTCTTCCGTCAGCGTCCCATTCATACGGAACGCCTTTTGAATCTCCTCGTTGAGAGAAACAGATGTAACTGTTTTCATATTTTCCAGAATGCAGTTATCGTTTTCCGACATCAGCACAGACGAAATGACCTCGTTGTACCGAACCTGCTGGCTCCTTACAGTTCTCCTCGCTTGAACATATACGCCAATGCCCAAAACCAGAGGAAGCAACAGAATGAGAATATAGGACAAAAACCATGTGACAAGAATTCTTTTTTTCGACAGTTTTTCATCCCATCGCACAGGCTTCAAAAGCATCTCCTCCTTATTCTTTCAAAACGCGCATAAACTGCGCGATAAATTTCAAGCGCCCTCTCCGCACCCGGTGCAGAAGCTTTTTGTTTGTGAAAACCCCCGGATTGTCCGGAGTGTTCGGTGAAGCTTACAGCTATAAGTCTTGGAAATAAAAACTCCTTTTGATATAATAAAATTGCGGCTACCAACTGCAATAAAAATAATCAAAAGAAGGTTATTCAAACCAAAATATATTATATCTGAAATTTTTCTGTCCGTCAAGCATTTATACCAAAATTTCACGGAAACTTTACATAGGCTTCCTTAACCACGTTTCTCCAAAAAGAGTACACGGTTTCCTCGTAAGGAGGGAAGTATTTACTCGCCGCATATCGCCGACAGAATCCGGAGTCTGAGAGGAGGGAGCACCGCAGGAGATGTAAGTCCGTTTGCACTGCAGAAAACAAATTTGGTTAAACTTTTAACAAGCGCCAAAAAAAACACCCCAAAATCGTATAATAATCGCCCTTTACACTGTTTACAAATTGTAATATAATGCAAATATACGTTTGGCGTCCGTTGCAAATGGGTTTGGCCATGGCGCGCAGGGAAGGCGACCGTTCGAAACAAGAGCGGATAAACGTCATGAAATTATTAACAAGACTCCAACAAAGCAATTGACGCGCATAAAATTCCCCAAAAATTAAGAAACGTGCATAAAAAATGAGCATAAAAGTCATTTCAGGCAGGAGAGGAGATTTAAACTTTGCAAAATCAGAAAAATGTGTTTTTAAAGAACAAACGGACAGATATAGAGATATTTGATGCAGCGACAGCCGACGCGTTGTGTTTGCACAGCTATTGCGGTCGCGTTCGGCAAAACGGGCGAACAAAAACTATCATAAAGGACAGACCCGAGATAAAAGCTATCCTCAAAAACGATACCATCGTCGCACCGGTTGATGTTATCAGAGAGCATTTTTCCGGCGACGTTCTGGAAACGGACGGAGTATATACGGTTTCTCTTGCGAACAAATGCCTAACGCTTCGGGCAAACCACGCTTCCTGCAAAAATAACGGAAGTGAAGCAACTCTTTCCGTTGCGCCCTTTATGGAGAACGGTCTGCTTTATGTTTCGCTTGCCGAAATGATGACATATCTCGGCATTCCAAATGAAACTTTTGATGGTCTTTTCATTGCGGGTCGTGCGGACTTTAAAACCCTTCGGGAAACTCCCGACGCTGTGGCGGCGGGAGCCTACGCCGTTTGCAGTGTGTCATTTCCAAAAAGCGCTCCGGAAAAGGATTTCCAAGCCGCAAGAGACAGATGGAGATCGTTGCTGGTTGGAGATAAGACAGATTACACATCCGGTGAACTGGTGCAACAGGTGATTCATTCCGTTGATCGCAAAGGACTATCCGCCCAGAAAGCCTTAAACCGCTGCAACGATGCAGCAAGTCTGTTCGGCAGTATGGCAGTTGAGACAACCGAGGATATGACGCGGCAATACGAATACCTGAATGATATGGCAAAAGCGTACGGAACATACGGTACATCGCTTTACAAAAATGAAAAGCTCAAGAAGGACATCCTGTTCGGTCTTGAATATCTGTATCGGCATTTTTACGGCGAGGCAGAGATTCATAACAACGGCTGGCGTGATACCTCCTTGTTCAATTGGTGGGACTGGTTTGTCGGAGTGCCGGCGCAGTTAACAGCTGTTTTGATGATTCTGCATGACGAAATGGAGCAGGAACAGATTAAAAAATATCTTTCACCGTTCGATCATTTCAAAAGCACACAGCGTCTCTCAGACAACTGCGCACCAAGCAGACTGCTCGGGGAAACGGCGGCCGGATTGCTGGAAAATGATACTGAAAGCCTTGTAAACGGAATACGCGACTTTAATCTTACAATGCAAAAAACTGACATTGAACCGGGGAAGGACGGTCTTAAAGAGGACTGGAACTATATTTCACACTATTATTTTCCATACGCAGGAGGATACGGCGCCGAGATTCTTGCTGAACGGGCAATGTTTGCATATTCTGCACTTTGGGGAACAGAATTTGAGATTGAAAGTCCGAACATACACAATATGGTCATGTCATTTTATCATACTTTTGAGCCGATTCTTTACGGCGGAGGCCTAATGTCCGCCTTCACGGGACGGCGCAGTGTAGATGAACAGGGCAACGGCAAACTCCTGATTTCTATTTTGCTGAATGTGATCGAATGTTTAGGCAACGAAAATAATACGCGCCTCGCTCACATGATCAAACGAAATGTGACTGAAACAAACCTTCCTTTCCTACTGGAAGGACTGAGTTTAAAGCAAGCAGCTGTTTTGGAAAGTATTTTGGCAGATCCCGAAATTTCCTCCAAAAACGACTATCAGACAATGCGCGTTTACTATACCGGCGACCGCGCCGTTCAGCAACGAAACAGCTACGCTCTTGCGGTTGCAATGAATTCGGAGCGCATTGCAAGCTATGAGTGTATTAACGATGAGAACATAGATGGCTGGTACGGATCTGACGGTGCAATCTATCTTTATACGGACAAGGATGAAAAACAATATTCCAGGAGCTTTTGGAACGAACGAAATCCATACCATATCCCCGGAACAACAGTGGAAACCCAGAAACGCGAAGCAGTAAGCATCGACGCAGCAGAGGTCTACAGAAGTCATCAGGACTTTGTCGGCGGCGTGGAGCTGGAGGGACAGTATGCAACGGCGGCAATGGCTCTGGAATCCTTTCACAACAACACGGCAAGCGGTATGAAAAATATGGGATATGGCGGCTCACTGCCTATACATCACTCTGATCTGACTGCAAAAAAAGCGTACTTTATGCTTGATTATAAAATCATATGCCTTGGAAGCGGAATCTGCGCAAGCGATGGGTTTGAGGTGCAGACGATTATCGAAAACCGAATATTGACAAAGGAAGAGAAAGCAAATCCGCTTTACGACATTACAGCAATCTCGAGAGATCTCAGCCAAAAAAGCATACGATACGGAACAGCAGATACAGATGCAAACGGCATCCTTCTGCCGGAAAAGGAGGATTATGATCACAGAATAGATGGTGTTTCATGGCTGAACGTAGAAAATGTCGGAGGTTATTACTTTCCGGACGGAGGCGCTGTCAATGTCAGGAAAACACAAAACGGAAACAGGTACTTTGAGGCTTGGCTCAGCCATGGCATTAACCCGAAGAATGAAAAATATGCCTATATCATGCTTCCGACAATGACGGAGACGGAAACGGCGGCTTATGCGCAGAACCCCGATGTTACGGTTCTGGTCAACAACGAAGAACAGCAGGCGGTGAAGGATTCCTCCTCGAAAACACTTGGAATTGTGTTCTGGGAAGCGGGTACAGTCGCAGGAATTACAGCCGATACCCCCATGCTCTGTATGATGATGGAAACGGATACAGAATATATTCTGTCCGTCTCCGATCCGACGCATAAGCTTAGAACCGCAAAGCTGACCATCGAACAAACAACGGAGCTTTTGTCATGTGACAGTAGAATGTGTGCTGAGCCGTCATCTGCGGGAACAGAGATTACCATCGATTTTGACGGTTCTCACGGAAAAACTCTGACGGCAAAATTTAGAAAAGAAGAATCGTATAAAGGTTGATGTAAAGGATGATATGAAAAGCTAATATGTTGTTCCCCAAAAGAGGGTGCGGACATATTCTGACTGGTTTTTAGGGGCAATCCCTCATTTTGTGTAACCCTCCAATTTGACTCCAAAATGATAATATAATCTAGGTAAATATTGTGCTGAAAGCCGGATTTAGGCTTTCAGCCGCAAGCTTACTATAGCGTAAAATTGACGACATGTCAAGGGCGCCCTCGTATGAGGGCGTTCATTTTACTCTTGATTTGACGGTAATTTTATGCTACTGCGGTAGTCTGACAGCGAAAAATATCTCAAGCTATGAGTGGATTTGCCCCTCGGCGGCAGCACAGGCTATTCATTTTCCAGATTTTTTTGCCCCAAACTATTGACAAAGAGCCTAAATTCAAAAAACTCAAAGCCATTTCGACTCTGAGTTTTTTCTGTTTGTTTATTAACTAATCATCAATCTTTATACTGCTTTGCAATTCTTTTCAATTCTTCATAAAAATTTTCTCTTGTTCCTGCAAGAATTACAACAACTTGTTTGTCATCTATTTCGTAGATTTTGTGTGCCATTTCGTAATTTACCCTATTGTATCTTACGTCATAAGATCTGAATCCGGATAAATCATCTCTTTTTTCTCAGCTATATACGGATTTCTCGCACATATATCCAATCCTGCGATCCTCAAGATAGTCCCATTATCACTTCTTTATCATATTTGGCAATACTACAAAATACATCATGGTAGCGCTTCAGTGACAAACCATTTTTGTGTGCAATTCTCAACTGCCTTATATATTGCCATGTGGCTATTCAATATAATGTCATATCGGTTTTCAAGCAACGCATAGTCACTCTCTCTGTTAACCACGCCCTGATCACTTTCGTACAATGTTGATATGGCTCCACAACAAAAATGACAAGCATCCGTCTGTGTAAAGCTTCGCATATCACCTTGGCATGACTGCCGCACATTCGGAACAAACCAACTCCCCGCCTGCTCAAAGGCCGGGATAAGCTGTTCCTCAAGCTCTACCAGGTACTCAGTATCGCATCCCGGTTCGAACACAGCCGGAATCAGCGAACCACCGCCGCACCCTGCATGCCCATGAAAACTCAATACGAAGTCAGGTGCATTCTCTGAGCAAATACGCATTAAATGCTGTGTTTCCGGTGCCATTGGCACAAAAAAATTATCATGCATTAAATTGACACCGTCATCATTAAAATAGCCACCCATAAAGCTGACATATTCTTTAATCGGGTGATATTTTTTGCAGTCCGGCCAATCACAAATGGTACCATCCTTCCAAACCCCCTGTGCCAGACGGCGAAATTCACCAATCGTCATGCCGACCACGCTTTTAACACCCACACGCGCTCGGCCATCCGGATTCATGCATGGAATCAGCATCAGATGAGCCCGCTGCGGCCAGTTTGCCAACAGTTCATTCTTTTCTCCTCGCAAATCTGCCCCCGTTTCAAAGAGACTGATTAAATTCAGCATCGAGACTGTACCCTCAAATTCTGCACCGTGCGTTGCAGCATATAGTAAAATACATGGCTGCGGATTTTTTTTGTAGACCTCAAGCTGCTTGGCACCCAACGCTGAGCTATAGTTTGCCATCTGCACGTGAGATGACGCCTCGCCATACTCAACCATATAAATCGGTCGGTTTCCGGCAGAATGACCAATAATGCTCACACGGCCACGCGTAACGCTCTGCATAGCTGCTTCAATATCTTCCAAAGTGCTTTTCCAATAGCTTGGTATTTCCATTCCGATCATCCCCTCTCTACACCAATCATAACGCTCTTAACAAAAAACTCTTCTTTATAACTTTCATAACGCTTATTTAAAAAATTTAACTCATCTTTGCATCGTATAAACATATCTGGCGTCCTCTTTTAAAAATGTAGTTTAGCTTTGTCAAATTACTATTTAATCGACTAGAGTCTAACATAGTTTATCAAAAAAATCAATGTTAAACTGTACGTCAAAAAGCGGATATTTGAAAATTTCAGCACAATGCCAAAAGAATATCACCTACTCCCGAATCAAAAGCCGCATCTGTTTCATCTGTTTTACGTTTTAACTTTTACCCCATATTGACAAAGAGCCGTTCACAGCAGCCGATTCAGGTAATAGACCGGCAAGGCGCTCCAGCCATGGCACAGACTGCCGGCATTATCAAAATCCGCTTCACCCTTTTCCGTTTCCCAAAAAGACGTGGTGCCCTTGTCCAACATTGCACCATACCTTTTGCGGATGTCCTTTAAAATATAGTCCTTGTATTTTTCCTGATTCACCTTTAAAAGCGCATCGTACAAAAAGCCCAGCATACTCAGCGTAATAGGCGTTAATCCGTTGTTTTCGGTGCATAGCTGCTCTGCCGCATATTCCGCCTCCTCACCCTGAAGAACGCCTGCAAGGATTGCAAATGAATTGGCAAGCTCGCTGAACGAATGGGAGTGGTCATTATCGACAATCAGCCTTTTCTCCTCATCATAAAAATGACTTCTGATATACCGCCTGAGCTCCTCTACCGACTCCTCATAACACCGCTCCGCTCCGGCAAAATCCGAAATGACCGTCATCGCTTCCAGAGCCATAATCAAAAGGCAGTTGAGGAGCGAATCAAAATATTTTTCCTCCACGCTCCCGATAGAACCGGCCAAGCCGTCTGACCACTCATAAAAATTCCAGTAGCATTCTTCCGTAAAGATAGGAACGCCGCCGTTTTCCATTTTCTTTAAAAAGGCATCTGTAATGGCGACCAGCTTCGGATACACCTCATCAAGCAGCGTCATATCCTTGGTATACAGCAGGTATTCCCGCACCGCGATAATATAATAAAACGAAAAAGACGGGATGGCAAGCCGATTCTGAGACGGCACGCAGATGGATAACAGGTCGTCACTGCGTCTGTCCTTGCTGAAAAGCAGAAGATTTGCCCGCGGAAAGTCATATTCCCGAAAACCGTAATACCCGAACAGCATCTGGTTGCGGCTGTCTAAGGCATACAATCCCTGTTCCCGCCACGGTGAATCCTCATAATGGTCGTGCATGCACAGTTGCAGGGTTCGGATTGCCGTGTCATAGATTTTTTGGTCGGTTTTATCCGCAAAAATTTTCTTTTCCTTTTTGAGCGGATAGTCAACCGGCAGAACCGTAAAATAGTCCACCTCAATCGGTTCCTCACAGAAAATTTCCAAATATCTTAACCCAAACCGTCTGAAATAGTTTGTATAGGTGTTTTCTCCGGGCTTTAAAACGATTTCCGCACTGAAATCACGCTCTCCGATTTTGCGCCTGACATTACCGTCCGCAAGATGCTCTCCGTAACAGACCGTCATCCGCTGCGACACCGCCGATTTCACCCGAAACGAGAGGTAGCCGACGGTTTCCTGCTTTAAATCCATCAGAAAATGTCTGCTCTCCTCCGCTTTCAGCAAATCGGTCTGCACCGGCTCTCCAACCGTGCAGCGTTTGACCGGACGGCAATGCATCGGCAAATCCTGTTCCACAAGAATGCTCGGGCAAAATCCCGCAAGCGTCTCGTTTTTCCAAGCATCCTCATGATTCATATCATAAAGAAAGCTGAATCCGAGCTGCGATGTGATAGACTTTTGGTATCCGTTTTGAAAGCACGGATTCATCCGTGACAACGTGTGCTCATCTGAGCAGCATACCGCTTCGCCGTCATTTAAAATTTCATATCTTAATGCCGCGCGTCCCGGATAGTAAGACATATTGCTGACCCCGTAATGCCATACCGTTACGACAAGATGATTGGTTCCCGCACGACTGAAAGGTGTAAGATCAATCTCATCGTACACCTTATAATGAGGAAAATCCGGGTATTGTCCGGACGCCACATATTCGCCGTTCAAATACACGCAATAATTGGAATCTGCCGAAATCAGCAGCTTTAAACTCCCCGAATTGTATGAATAAGTATCGAAAAAATCGCAGTAAACATCCTCTTTCAGCTGCGTATCATGCCAAATCCATTTTGCCGCCTCTGAAAACTGCGCTGCTGCAATATTTGTTCCTTCATGAATTCTCCTGTTTGTCAATCCCATTCACCCTTCCAGATGTAAAATTATGATTTAACATTCCATATCTTCGAAATATTATTTTGAATATCTAACTACGCAGAGGACATGAATTCCTCTTTTTAAACAACATAAAAATCTTCGTAGTCTGATTCCTGCCGAACCTCGAACGCTTCCTGAGCGATACCGGAGTATTTTTTATCAAATACTCCAATTTTAACATAATTCTGTAAAAAAAATGAGATAACACCCGAATGTTTCTCCCTGTCCACTCCATCTAAGGTCAAAGTCGCTCTCACTGCATGAAATATTGCATAATAAGACCTGTTAAGCACGGCAAGATAATCTTCCATTTCAATCAAAGCATCAGCCGAACTCAGGCATTCCTCCGCTTTTCCGATTCTGTATTTTGCAAGCACCTGCCTGTCCACCAATATTATACCTCACAACATGAATAATGTCAATATTTCTGTTTTACCTTCCATAAATATTTACCATATCATACTGCTTGAGGAGTTTCAATGATCATATGCATGCCGCCACCTATACATATTATATACAACATTTTCTGAAATTTCAATATTTATTAGCAAAGCGTGCAAAATATAAATTGCAATACAAAATACCCCGAAAAATTTCAAAATTACCAAAATTGAAGCAGGTATGCTTGGCAGATACATAAATCAGGAACTGTTAAACGAAAAAACCGGCGAAATTATTGATTAAAAAAAGCTAAAAGCGATAATAGACTTATAAAAACTAAAAAATGAATTTAATTTACCGGTCTATTATTCTATCATTACATCCGAAACCGAAATGTCGGATAAAGAAATTACAGATATATATCACAATCTTGTTGAAATAGAAGAGGAGTTCAGTGTGATGAAAATGAGCCTTAATATAAGACCTCTGTATGTGCGTAAGCCTGAACATATAACCGCACATTTGACAATTTGCACAATAGCACTTCTTTCGGAATAGAAATACCAAAAAAATTATACAGAATCGGAGAATTAATACATATAAAGCAACAATATAAATTATCAATGCAGTACGAATTATCAAGAACGTAAAAACAGCATAATATCGCCGTTTTTGGCTTAACTAAAAGTTTCCAAGCAATTAAACCGGAAGCTTTTAGTGCCTTATTCAGGCAAACTCGGAGTATATCAGATTTTTAGATGTTTGCCGACTCTGCTTAAGGTATAACATTCGAGACAACCCCGGATTTTGTGTAAAGTCTTTACGAAGCCTCCAAGATGATATATAATAAAAATATCATTTTGGAGCTAACTATATAAAAATCAAGTATTTTTAGAAATTTTTTTATAATTTTAGTTAGCCTGGTATGAACATTGAAAATATAAATATTTGTGGATTTTATGGCATGACAAATAAACCCTCAAAAGAAGGCGAATTTTAAAAGGAAATTTATTTCATATTTACACCAAAAGCTCAGGGCTGAATTGTTGTCCTGTGGTTAAAAGGTGATAGATAACTCTAAGGAGCTTTCTGATGCAATGCCCATGAGCGACCTATGACCTTTGCCCTCAGCCAACTTTTTGTTGTAATAAGTATGGAAAATCTCGTTATGGAAGATAACCGGTACAATAATCTGATACAAAGTTTTTCTTAAATACCGTGAACCTTTCTTCGTAATAGCCGTATGCTCTGCCGTAAATTGACTGGATTGGTAGTGGTAAGGAGCAACACCTGCAAATTTAATTATCTGAGATGCTTTTTGGTAGTTGCAAATGTCTCCCAATTCTGCTAAAATAGAAGTACCGGAAAAATGAGAAATGCCCGGTATTGAAAGGATAGTAGAGTTATTTTGAACGGAGAACTCTTCTATCCTTTTGTCTATTTCAGAAAGTTGTTCCTCAAGTAGTTCAATCTGACTTACAAGGTGTCTGATCTGAATTTCCTCAGCAGCAGAAGGTATGCCGATGGAAGTTTTTGCAGTCATTTTAAGCTTCTCTGCTGTAAAGGAAATTCGTCTTCCTTGTTTTGAAAATTCAAAGCATTTACGAATGCTGCGAATATCAGCATTTGCAATAGCATCGGCAGAAGAAAAAGTTTTCAAAACACTCATATAGACAATTCCATATTTAGAGTTGAATAGTGAATTGAATTCAGGAAACACAGTATCAATGCATTTCTGAAGACGGTTTTTGTAAATGTTTAATTCTTCTTTCAGATTATGATGATGGCGTGTTAATTGTTTTTGCTCATAAAGGTCAAAACGGTTCACTTTTGTAATACGGTATGGCTTCTTACGCTGATTAGAAGAAATTACATCGCAGATGGTGAG
>JAEDEG010000129.1 GCA_016293435.1 Clostridia bacterium | reverse complement strand
TTTCTACAATATCGCTGATATCTCCCACTTTAAGAGCATAAGCTGCTTCTTCAAACTCCGCAACCATCTGCTTTTTTGTAAACACATAGCCGTTTGGATTGTATTCCATTCCCGGGTCGGAATTGTATTCGGAAATCAGCTTGTCAAAATCTTCACCTTTTTTTGCTTTGCTCAAAGCTTCTTCGGCCCTCTTTTTTGCCTCTTTTTTTTCATCATCCGAAAGTGGCGTGTTTGTTTCGATATCAACGGTTGGAACGAGAATATGCTTTGCACACACATATTCCGTATTGTATATACTGTCAATCTGTTCGGTATCTGCCACAGTACTCTGATTTGTAAGGTGGTTGTATGCTAAATTTTCGGTGATTGCATGCTTAACGGCGGTTGCCATAAGGGTAACCGAATAAACAGATTCCTTTGTAGAAGAGATCTGGCTTACTATTGCATTGGCTGTTTCTTCATTGTTGTCTGTCAACGGATTTTGAGCTTTTTTTGCATCTGATGCAATCGCTCCCACCTCTGTCAGATAGCTTGTAATGTACGGGGTCATATATGTCAGAGATTCTGCAGTAAACGGCACGCCGTTTATGGCGGCAATGTATTTGTAATCCTCAACAAAATATTTAATATCATCATTAATTTCGAGCACGGGAGATGTGTCAGAAATCAAAATCTGATTTGATGCATCAATATATTCCACACTTTTTCCCATTGCTTCCGCAACAAATCTGAGCGGGAGCATGGTCCGGTTGTTTACAATAACCGGAGCTGTATCAAGCTGCTTTTCTTCGCCGTTTATGTACGCTGTGGTACTGCCTATGATAAGCTCAATGAAAGAATCACCTGCATTCAAGGTAACCTTTTTTTGCGTCTCATTCCAATCAGGCACTGTGTCAAAGCTTTCGGCAATGAATCTCAGCGGAACCATAGTCCGGCTGTTTTCGATATAAGCCTGAGCATCAAGAAGCTTAGACTCTATTGAGGTATCACTTATATATGCATTGCTTTCGCCGATTGTGATCTCAATTGTTTTGGCATGGGCGCTCACACTGAGCATCATCCCTGCTGCCAGCATTGCAGCAATCAATCTTTTTATAATCATTGGTAAAACCTGCCCTTCATAATATGTATATGGTATATGTAAGTATAACACAGATAAGAATATAAGTCAAATTTTATATGGGATATCCAAAAAAACGATATAGGGTTTGACATATTAATCGCAATATGTTATTATAAGGTGAAACAGTTTGGCTTACCAATTATGTTATGCGGTTTTGCTGTATCGGTAAGCATAGCCAACATAATGAAAGGATGATAAAAATGGGTTTAACCTTAACAGAAAAAATTCTCAAATCGCACACGGTAGACGGCGTTTTTGAAAAAGGAAAAGAAATCGGAATCAAAATTGACCAGACACTCACTCAGGATGCCACCGGTACAATGGCATATCTCGAATTTGAGGCTATCGGAATTCCGAGAGTAAAAACTGAACGTTCTGTAGCATATATAGATCACAACACACTGCAATCAGGCTTTGAAAATGCCGACGACCATCGTTTTATCGGATCTGTTGCCAAAAAGCATGGTATATATTTTTCACGTCCCGGCAATGGCATTTGTCATCAGGTGCATCTCGAACGCTTCGGCATTCCCGGCAAAACCCTCATAGGCTCCGACTCTCACACTCCCACCGGCGGCGGTATAGGCATGATAGCTATTGGTGCGGGCGGTCTTGACGTGGCAGTTGCTATGGGTGGTGGTGCTTACTATATCACATACCCCAATATCGTTAAGGTAAATCTCACCGGTAAGCTCAATTCGTGGTGCGCTGCCAAGGATGTAATCCTCGAGGTTCTCAGAAGAATGTCTGTAAAAGGCGGTGTGGGCAAGGTTATCGAATATTGCGGCGAGGGCGTAAAGAGCCTTTCCGTTCCCGAACGCGCCACCATCACCAACATGGGTGCAGAGCTTGGTGCCACCACATCAATCTTTCCCTCTGATGAGGTTACAAAGCAGTTCCTCAAAGCTCAAAAAAGAGAAGACGCATGGACACCTCTCTCTGCGGATGACGATGCGGTATACGATGAGGTCATAGACATAGACCTTTCAAAAATTGAGCCTATGGCGGCTTGCCCTCATATGCCCGACAACGTAAAAACTCTTTCCGAAATAGGAAATATGAAAATAGATCAGGTGTGTATCGGTTCATGTACCAACAGCTCACTTCAGGATATGATGAAGGTTGCTCATATCTTAAAGGGCAAAACCGTTCATCCCGATGTATCTCTCTCAATTGCTCCCGGCTCCAAGCAGGTGCTCAATATGCTTGCGCAAAACGGTGCCCTGGCAATAATGATTGATGCAGGTGCCAGAATATTGGAAAGTGCTTGCGGTCCGTGTATAGGTATGGGTCAGTCGCCCAATTCCAAGGGTATTTCACTGCGTACCTTTAACCGCAATTTTGAAGGCCGCTCAGGCACAAAGGACGGTCAGATTTATCTTGTATCTCCCGAGGTTGCAGCATCCTCTGCAATTGCCGGTGTTCTCACCGATCCCAGAACTCTCGGCGATATGCCCGAATTTAAAATGCCCGATGAATTTATCATCAATGACAATATGATTGAGCCCCCCTGTGACGAAAAAGACATGGATAAGGTGGAAGTTTTAAGAGGTCCCAACATCAAGCCCTTCCCCAAAACAGAGCCCCTTCGGGATGTGCAGGAATGCAGGTGCTCACTCAAGGTAGAAGATAACATAACCACCGACCACATCATGCCCGCCGGTGCCAAAATTCTGCCGCTGCGCTCCAACATTCCCGCAATCAGTCAGCATTGTTTCACTGTTTGTGACGAAAACTTCCCCTCAAGAGCAAAGGAAATGGGCGCAAGCATAATTGTCGGCGGTGCCAACTACGGTCAGGGTTCCTCCAGAGAGCATGCGGCTCTTGCTCCGCTGTATCTCGGTGTTAAGGCAGTATTGGTTAAATCCTTTGCACGTATTCACCGTGCAAACCTTATCAATGCCGGCATTTTGCCTCTCACCTTCAAAAACGAAGCAGACTATGACAGTATCGATCTGGGCGACGAGCTTATTATGTCCAATCTCATAGACTCTATAAAAAGCGGCAAAAGCATTATTATAACCAACAAAACCAAAAACAAAGAAATCGAATGTGTGTGTGAGCTTTCGGATCGTGCAAAGAAAATTGTGCTTGCCGGTGGACTTTTAAGCTACACTAAGGAACAGATGTAAGGAAATTTAGAACAATGGATATAAATAATTTTATTTTAACTTCGCAAATATGCTTCCGTATATGACAAAAAGCTGAGAGAAACATTTTTCCTCGGTCACATGACCGCTGCCGGATATATGCTTACAGCAAAGATGGTAATGTCTTACATCGACTATTCAATAAGCGGCAAAGCCGCGTCATTCAACGTTTTCAGTGGGAGATTGAACTCCCACTGAAAAAATTAAATGTCACCCGCCGCCTATAGAGGCGGGGGACATCTTAATTTAGTTATATCAGAAAATATCCCAAGGATTTTATGCAGGTCGGATTTATTGGCACACCTTATAAATACGAATAATTATTGAAAGGATGATACAAATGGAAAAAATACCCATGAAAACTCCTCTCGTTGAGATGGACGGAGATGAAATGACACGAATCATATGGAAGATGATAAAGGATATTCTCCTTATTCCGTATGTAGATCTAAAAACCGAATACTATGATCTCGGTCTTGAATACCGCAACAAAACAAATGATCAGGTAACCTTCGATTCAGCCGAAGCTACCAAAAAATACGGCGTAGCGGTTAAATGTGCCACCATTACTCCAAATGCGGCTCGTATGACCGAATATGACCTCAAAGAAATGTGGAAATCCCCCAACGGCACCATTAGAGCAATTCTTGACGGTACGGTTTTCCGCACACCTATCATTGTAAAGGGTATCACTCCCTATATTCCCACATGGACAAAGCCCATAACCATTGCCCGTCATGCCTACGGCGATGTATACAAAAACACCGAAATGCAGGTTGCCGAGGGCTCTAAGTGTGAGCTTGTGTGCACAAATAAAGACGGCAGCGAAACCCGTCAGCTTATCCATGATTTTGAGGGTACCGATGGTATAATCCAGGGTCTGCACAATACCGACAAATCAATCTCGAGCTTTGCAAGAAGCTGTTTTAACTTTGCTCTCGATACAAAGCAGGATTTGTGGTTTGCCACCAAAGATACAATCAGCAAAAAGTATGACCATCGTTTCAAGGATATTTTTGCCGAGATTTTTGAGGCAGAATATAAAGAAAAGTTTGAAGCAGCAGGCATCGAATATTTCTACACTCTTATAGACGATGCGGTTGCAAGAGTTGTCCGTTCACAGGGTGGTTATATTTGGGCGTGCAAAAACTACGACGGCGACGTTATGAGTGATATGGTAGCCACAGCCTACGGTTCACTTGCCATGATGACCTCGGTCTTGGTATCTCCCGATGGAGTGTATGAATACGAAGCCGCTCACGGTACAGTTCAGCGCCACTACTATAAGTACCTAAAGGGCGAGACTACCTCCACCAATTCTGTTGCCACAATTTTTGCATGGACAGGTGCCCTTCGCAAGAGAGGTGAGCTTGACGGCCTGGGTGAGCTTTCTGCATTTGCCGATAAGCTCGAAAAAGCAACAATCCTTACCATAGAAGAGGGCGTTATGACAGGTGACCTTTATCTGCTCTCTGAGCTCGAAAACAAGCAGAAGGTCGACACAGAGACATTCCTCAGAGAGGTTGCTGTAAGACTCGAAAAATTGCTTTAATAGCTTAATAGTATGTTTTTTGTTGACATCGATAATGTGTAAATGATAAAATATTATGTAGATTTTTTAAAAAATAAATGCATCGCAGAAAGGTGATACAATTGTGATTAGAACAGAACACAGAGAAAAAGCTTGGAAATTTCCCTTTGTGGAGTACTCTCCGTCAAACAAAACAACCGAAAAACTCCCTCTCATAATTCAGCTTCACGGAGCAGGGGAGAGAGGCAGCGGCGGCGATGATCTTTCGCTTGTGGATGTTCACGGATTTTCAAAGATTGTAAAAGACAAAGATTACAACTGCATGATTGTTATGCCTCAGTGTCCGCCAAATAGCTTCTGGGCGGCAAGGGTAGAATCCATAGTAGAATTTATCGGTCAGATAATAAATAAATTTAACGTTGATTCATCCAAAGTATATCTGACCGGTCTCAGCATGGGTGGCTACGGTACATGGTACACCGCAATGGCAAGACCTGATATCTTTGCGGCAATTGCCCCTGTTTGCGGAGGCGGCATGGCATGGAATGCAGGTTCGCTAACCATGCCCGTTTGGGTGTTCCATGGTTCAGAGGATGAAACGGTTTCGCCCGTTCAGTCAGACGAGATGGTTGCCGCCATCAAAAAAAGCGGCGGTGATGTAACCTATTCACGTATCAACGGGGTAGGCCACGCTGTGCAGGAATATGCATATACCGAGGAGCTTCTCAATTGGCTGCTTGATAAAAGAAAAAAATAAAAAGAATAGAATTGCTGTTTGGCATATATCCCATACAATGGAGCAAAAATCAGGATAAGTTATTTGTGAAAGGACTGATACATTGTGGAGATAAAACTCAATCCAGATAAGGAAGTAGTAAAAATGATAAAAGACGGTCTCAAAGCAAAAAACGGCTACTGTCCGTGCCGTCTGGAAATGACCGAAGATAATAAATGCATGTGCAAAGAGTTCAGAGAACAAATCAAAGACCCCGATTTTGAGGGATTTTGTCATTGTATGCTTTATTACAAATCAAAATAAAAAGGAGTTTTAACTATGGCAGAAGTTGTAATCACAAAAGATAATTTTAACAAGGAGGTTTTGCAATCCGAAATCCCGGTTGTTGTAGATTTTTGGGCAAGCTGGTGCGGACCTTGTAAGATGCTCGCTCCCGTGCTCGAAGAATTTGCCGAAGAATATGAAGGCTCGGTAAAGGTTGGCAAGGTCAACGTAGATGAGGAGGCTGAGCTTGCTGTAAAATTCGGCATTGTCAGCATACCTTCGCTCTTAGTGTTCAAAAACGGCGAAAAGGTAAATTCCTCTGTCGGATTTTGTAAAAAAAATGAAATTGAAAAGCTTGTTGATATGTAATTATTCAGCGCGAGTAAAAAACAAATTTGTATATTGGCAAAAGGCTCCCTTTGCAGATGGGGGCCTTTTGCAGTCAGGTTGACGCTCCGCAGATCAAAATTTAACCGATTGCTTATATTCCCTCGGTGACATGTGTGTCACCTTTTTGAATACTCTCGAAAAATAATGAGGATTATCGTAGCACAGCATTTCTGAAATTTCGGATATGCTGTGCTTTTCTTCTCTGATGAGGGTTTTTGCCTCTTCTATTTTCATTCGGTTTATGTATTCGTTCATTGTCATTCCGCAGCTATCCTTGAACCTTGCCGATACATATGAACGGCTGAAACACAGCTTTCTGCAAATATCCTCAACGGTGATTTTGCCGTACACATTGCTGTGCAAAACCTCCACTACTCCCGCAATAAGATTATCGGATATTTCTCTTTGTACCGATGTTTCTTTGACGTTTTGTTCGTGGCGCAAAAGCTTTATCAGCAGCATTTCAAGATTCAGCTTTATAAGCTGTACACTTCCCTCGGGAGCGTTTTGCTTTGGGGTGAGCTCTGTCAGATATGGGTTGTTTCGTGCAAGATGGTACGCTTGCTCTGCTTCCGAAACAATAGAGCCAATATACTTTCTGAGAGGGGTAGGTATGCTCATTTGCTTTGCCTTAAAAAAATCCATTGCCTTCGACCTGCACACAAATGTGATTATAAACACATTTGGCGCTACCTTGCCGTTTGCCGACACCGCATGAAACTCGTTAGGCTTGTGAAACACCGCTTCTCCCTGCTTTAAGGTAAATTCCCGTGCCTTGGTTTTGATTATTGCCTCACCCTTGTCTATATACACAATCTCCCAAAAATCGTGTTTTTCACCATGAGATTCAAAATTTCGGTCAAATTCAAAATAATGTATGGTTACAATCTCGCTCACATTTATAAGACAGTTTATTTTTTGTTTTTGGTAGGATGGATTCATGTTTCTCACTCACTTTACAAAAGTATAAGTATAAAGTATATTTATGTATTGAAAA
>JAEDEG010000128.1 GCA_016293435.1 Clostridia bacterium | reverse complement strand
AAACCGAAAAATTTGTAAGCTTGGCAAGGTCTTGCAATGTCATATAAATCACCACACGGTTAATTTTGGATACCGATGCATATGCATCGGTATTTGAACTCGCCTAAATCATAGCAATGTAATTATAACACAAAGGATAGAATTTGTAAAGAAATATTGAGCATTTTCTTTTTTGATTTTCTTTTTTGACTTGTGTCCTTTTTATGGGACACATCTTTTAATATACTACAGTCAAACAACAAAATAATCGGCAATAAACGCAAAAACGAAAGGAGAACTGTTATGTATACAACAGCCAAAAAAAGCTTTTATAACACAGGTGACTGTGTGCAGACCCAAAATGTGATTGAATGTGTGAACAGGGCAAGAGCAATTGCAAAAAAGAAAAAAGCAGAGCTTGAAATTAAGCTTATATGTGTGCTTTTGATATTTGGAAATATATTTGCACTTGCCGAGATGTCTAAAACAAACATAAATCTATGGGGATATTTTCCAAAGAGTATTATTGTTGCTGCGGCAGTTATAATAGTGTGCAGAGGAATAAAAAACATGATTTCTTTTTTCAAAAATAATTAAGGTTATATATCACAAAGGGCAGAGAGGGACTTGAAAAATGTATAATTTTGGTGTATAATGTACCTTGTCGGAGTAATCCGATGTTAAAGGTAAGACTGAAAACAGTGTAAAAGCTGGGCGGTTATGCTATCATCTCCACGAAAGGAGGTGGTCGCTATGGAATATGTTTACATAATGATATATATTATCACTTTAATTATGTTAATCATAACCATAAAAAAATAACGCCAGCCGTCCAAAGCAATAGCGTTATTTTTTAATAATACTTTCGTTTTGGCATAACCGTTTGAGGTCTTGCCTTTTTCTATATTCATTATACAGCTAAAATTCGTTTTTGTCAACTGATATTCTGAAATTTTATCTGAAAATTTCGGTAACCATTACATTGCGTATCTTGTCGAGCCCGCTTGCATAAGCCAGATACCAGCTGCCGTCAACCTTGGCAAGATCGATGCTTATTTTGACATCACCCGACGAATAGTTGGTGGTGACTACGCATTTTACATTGGCATATTCCTCAAGTGCGGCAGAATTAACCGATTTCCACTCCTCAGCCTTGGCATCGGAAAGGGGAAGAATATTCTTTTCTGCAAGGCTTATTTTTGCAACACATTTTTCGCCTACATTCTCCACGATATCCTTGTGCCATTCGGCAGAAGCCGTTTTGAACTGTTCGAGCAATTCATCCTCTGTTTTATCCGGATAACGGAAAGCTCCCAAAAGTGCGACCGCGTCATATTCATTACCGTTTGGATTGGCAAATACGGCAAGACGAGCCACACATTCCTCAACGGTTTTGCTGTAGACTGTTTTATCAGAAGGCGTTGCAAGCTGAACCGAAGCCAAATCGGGATTGAGCCTTTTATTTTTGGCTGACGGCTTGGTTATGGGTTCTATCTTTTGGGGAGCTGCACCACTGCTGTCGGCTGCTGTAATGTCGCTTTTCGACTCTGCATTATCCTGAGTCTTATTATCTGAGCAGCCGCAGGATAGCACAATCAAGACCAACGCAAAAATAAGAGCCGCAATTCTTTTTATTATAATATTCATACACATCATTCCCATCTTATTACAATATCACAAACCAAAGCGCCTGTATAATCTATGAGATCATTGGCAGAAAGAAGAAGCTGACATCCCTTTATTCCGGCGCTGACGGTGATTTTGTCGTGGTCAAGGCACGACTCACATATATAGGTAGGAAATTTCTTTTTCATTCCAATAGGAGAGCAGCCTCCCCTTATATATCCGGTGAGAGCAAGCAAATCCTTCACATGAATCATCTCTATTTTTTTGTTGCCGCTAACCTTTGCGGCCTTTTTTAGGTCAATCTCCTTATCAACCGGTATGCACATTACTATCGGTCCGGTCTTATCGCCTTTTGCAACCAAGGTTTTAAACACCATTTCATAGGGCAGCCCCACCGAAGATGCAATTGTGGTGCCCGAAAGGTCATTGTCATCTACGGTATACTCCAAAGGCTCATAACTGATTTTTGCCTTGTCGAGCATACGCATTGCGTTTGTCTTTGTCATTTTTAAAACCGTTCCTTAAATATTTTCGATTATATCAGAGAGTGAATCGAGCCAGTTGCCGTCAAATAGCTCAATCATGCCGGCATCTGCCCACTGTGCAACCTTGGGATTGATGGGCAGACGGCTTACAGAGCCGATTGAATACTGAGCAGCAACATCTTCTATGCGGCTTTCGCCGAAAATGCTGTGGCGTTTGCCGCAATCGGGACATTCAAAATATGACATATTCTCCACAATGCCGAGAATCGGAACATTCATGAGCTGAGCCATTTTAACAGCCTTTTCAACAATCATGGATACAAGCTCCTGGGGAGATGTTACGATAACTATACCGTCTACAGGCAAAGACTGAAACACCGTGAGCGGAACATCGCCTGTGCCGGGAGGCATGTCGATAAACATAAAATCGGTATCCCAGATTACATCTGTCCAAAACTGCTTTACCGTGCCGGCAATAACGGGACCTCTCCACACTACCGGGTCGGTTTCGTTTTCGAGAAGAAGATTGATGCTCATTACATCAATGCCGGTTTTGGTAGAAACGGGCAAAATGCCAAATTCGTTGGACTTTGCCTTTTCGGTAAGACCAAATGCCTTGGGTATGGAGGGGCCGGTTACATCGGCATCCAATATGGCGGTTTTGTAGCCCTTGCGTCTTGACAGAACCGAAAGCATGGAGGTAATCATAGACTTACCAACACCGCCCTTGCCGCTTACTACACCTATAACCTTGCCTATTCTGCTCATCTCGTGAGCAGGTGCTGCAAAGCTCTGCGGATTTTCTCGAGAATCGCAATTTGCAGAGCAGGTTTCACAATTGTGTGTACATTCTTCACTCATTATAAAAAATCCTTTCTTATATTAATTTGTTTGGAAATATATTCAATCTATTATAACACAGTTTTCATATTTTGTCCAGTACCACAAAATCATATAAAATTCCCGTATAATTTTTTCTATTTCGAAACTCTATATCAAATTTTCAATTTTTTCAGGCAAACTCGAAAATTTATATAACCCTCCAACATACTAATCTGTATTTTAACAAATTTTTAACTATTTTTTTATAGACTTTTTTGTCGAAATATGATACAATATAAGCCGTATGTCAATTGATTTATTCAATGTTGATATACGGCATATTTTTGAGGAGTGTTATTAATGGTATTTTCGAGTTTACTGTTTATATTTTATTTTCTGATTCCGACTCTTATTATATACAAACTTGTTCCCCAAAGGTATAAAAATTTTACCCTGTTTGTACTGAGTCTGTTTTTTTATGCATGGGGCGAGCCTACATATGTGCTGCTTATGCTGTTTTCTGCCGTGTTCAACTATCTGTGCGGCTTTACCATAAAAAAGCAAAAATCCGCAGGCAAAGGTAAGGGCATGCTTGCTTTTAACTGTATTGTAAATATCGGGCTGCTTCTGGTATTTAAGTATGCAGACTTTTTTATTTCGACAGTAAACTCTGTTATCAGAACCAATTTCCCGCTTCTTAAGCTGGCATTGCCGATTGGTATATCCTTCTATACCTTTCAGGCACTCTCATACTGTATAGATGTATACAGAGGAAAAACCAAGGTACAAAAGAGCTTTATATCATTCGGTCTTTATCTGGCTTTTTTTCCGCAGCTGATTGCAGGTCCCATTGTAAGATATGACGACATTGCTCCCCAGCTCAAAAATCATCCGCAAAAAATTACCATGTTCTCCGAAGGTCTGCAAAGATTTTGTGCAGGTCTTGCAAAAAAAGTTTTTATCGCCAACAATGTGGGACAGCTCTGGGAGCTGACCGTCGCTACTCAAAATCGCTCCATGCTGTGTGCATGGCTTGGTATTATCGCATATACTATCCAGATATACTACGACTTTTCGGGATATTCCGATATGGCGATTGGCCTTGGAAAAATGTTTGGCTTTCAGATTTGTGAAAACTTCAAATATCCCTATATTTCAAAAAGTATAACGGAATTTTGGAGAAGATGGCACATAAGTCTTAGCAGTTGGTTTAAGGAATATGTATATATACCTCTCGGCGGAAGTCATGTTTATGCTCAGAGCTATCCCAAAGTAACCAAAATAGGAAGGCTTTGCCTAAGTGACGAATCAAGAGCATCACTCAGAAGATATTTCAACATATTTGTTGTATGGATGCTCACGGGTCTGTGGCACGGTGCAAGCTTCAACTTTGTGGCATGGGGTATTTATTACGGGCTGCTGCTTATCGCAGAAAAAAGATTTTTGATGTCGAAGCTTGAAAAAAGCCCAAGCTTTGTCAGAGTGGCATACACAATGCTCATTGTTATGATAGGCTGGGTATTTTTTGCAAGCGAAAGCTTTGGAGCCGCCTTTGGCTATATAGGCAGTATGTTCAACATACTGAATTTCGGCATTACAGACAGCGTATTCCTTTATCGGCTTACCTCCTACTGGATTATCCTTATTGCCGCAATTTTAGGATGCACACCGAAAGTCAAAACAGTATTTAACAAAATTACCGCCGGAAAGCTCCACTGGCTCAGACCCGCCCTTGCCTTTGTTGCAGTGCTCGTGTGTCTCGCTTATCTGGTGGACGATACCTACAACCCGTTTTTGTATTTCAGATTCTGATGTGAGGGGTGATACAAATGAACAAAAATGACAATGATTTTATGAATTATTTTGAAGAGCATGACGATGAACTGTTTCAGAGGTTTTTGGAACGACATAAACAGCTTGATACCTCATCTGTAAAAGACTCTCTCAAAGCAGAGCAGAAAGCTTCTTCAGGCATCGCCACTATAGAAAAGCCCAAAAGGCAGACTGTTCTCAATCGCTCATATACCAAAGATCACAAAAGTGAAGAATTGCCCTCGCAATCGATTATTGATGATGACGAGCTTGTGTCATTTAGGCAGCTGCTTCCCGATATGACATATTTTAAGGAGGCAAGAGGTCTTGTGCCAAAGATAAAGGCTCTGTGGGCAATATGCACCGAAAGAGAAAACTGCAAAAGACTTTCGTGCCTTGTTATACCCGGATTTCTGACGCTTCTTCTTATCATAAATCTGCTTGTTCCGGCATCTGATGTGTCGGTGAAAGAAAACAGAACACTTGCTCAGTTCCCCGAAATATCGGTTTCATCTATTACAAGCGGCAAGTTTATGACTGAATTTGAAAGCTATATATCCGACCAGTTTGTGTTCAGAAATCACTTTGTAGCCTCAAAGCGCCGCTATGAAGCTCTGAGCGGCAAGGAAGAAAACCACGGGATTCTCATTTGTGATGACGGATATCTTATAGAAAACACCTCGGAGCTTACATGCGACAACATAGCAGCAAATATAGAAGCCATAAACGCAATTTCTTCAATAAGCAGATACAACGTGACCGTGGCAATTGTGCCCACAGCATACGAAATTTTGCGCGATAAGCTGCCCGCCTTTGCCTATACCGATTCTTACGGCAGACTGCAAAAGCAGCTCAAAAAGGAACTCAAAAATGTGCAGTGTGCAGATGTAAGCCCGAGGCTTATTGACCAAAAAGACAAATATATATACTACAGAAGTGACCACCATCAGACCGCCCTCGGCAGTTATCTGACCTATGCTGCTCTCGGTGAACAGCTTGGCTATACACCCTATCAGCAGGGTGAATACGCCATAGAAAAGATGGCAGACGATTTTTGCGGAACAGCATGGTCAAACTCAGGCTTTGCACCCACTAAGGATGATATAATTTATCAATATACTCTTAAAGATGCCTCAAAGTGCACGGTCAACTTTCCCTTGGACAAAAAGAAAATGGATTCGCTCTACAGTCCCGAAATGCTAAACACAAAAGACAAATATGCCTACTATCTTGATGGCAATCATGCACTGGCAGAGATAAAAACTGATTTTGAAGAAGAAAAGAAAATAGCAATAATAAAGGACTCTTATGCACATTCCATTGTTCCTTTTCTCGCAAATCATTATTCCGATATATATATGATTGATTTGAGATATTATAACGGTGATGTGTTTGAATATCTTTACAAAAACAACATCAACGATGTGCTGTTTCTTTACAATCAGAACACCTTTATGACCGATAACAACCTGAGCAAAATAAACGAATTTGCAAAATCTACGGTTTATACCAATGTGCCCGATGTGAGCTACGGCATCATCCCCGAGCAGGAAAGAGTTGACCCTTCATATTTTGACGATGCAGTGTTTGTGGGCGATTCGCTCACTATGGGACTTGAGGCATTTTCGGGCTTCAATGCAAAATTCCTCTGTTTGTCGGGTCTCAACACCAAAACCATATACACCGAAAAGCTCTCGGGGGGTAAAAATGTTGTTGACACTATAGTCGGCATGGATCATGTGGGCAAGCTTTACATTATGCTCGGCACAAACGAGGTTGCTTTCAAAGATCCGGAAAGCTTTATTAAGCGATACAGCGAATTTATAGATACTGTGAGAGAAAAATTCCCCGATGTGTTGATTTATATAGAGTCTATACTGCCGGTTACCAAAGAAACCTCAGACAAAACCAATATCAAAATAGACCTGATTACAGATTTCAACGAAAGATTGATTAAGCTTGCCGAAGAAAAAGAGTGTTATTATGTGGACTGTCACTCATATTTTGAAAACGATGACGGTTATATGCCCGATAATATCGGCTCAGACGGTATTCATTTGGGTCCCGACAAATACAGAGAGCTGGCACAGTTCCTTTGTGACCATGCGGCACCGGGAAATGCCACTGTAAAAATCAAAAAGACAGAAACCAAATCATTTGCCGGCAAAGGCAAGGCTGATACCAAAAAGCTTGCAGAAAAAATTCTAAAGAGCATAAAGTTTGCGGATGAGCTTGTACAGGTGGCAGACAGCATTGTGATCTCAAACTACAAGATAGACCCATCGAAGGTATGCTCTGCGGCACTCCTTTTGGGCGGCGGTGCCACTGCCGAAGAAATTGCAGTGTTTGAAGCAGTTAACGAAACCGAAGCCAAAAAGCTTGAGGAGCTTGCGAAGGAAAGAATTGAAAGACGTAAAAAAGACTTTGAAAACTACATTCCCGCAGAGCTGAAAAAGCTAAACAGCCCTGTGATTGTAAGAAACGGAAATATTGTTGCGGTATGTATTGCAGACAAGGTTTCAAAAGATGATATCACAAAATGTATAAAATAACAAAA
>JAEDEG010000019.1 GCA_016293435.1 Clostridia bacterium | reverse complement strand
GGCTACACATTTGATGGTTGGTATGTAGGAGCAACTAAAGTAACTGCAGATACAGTTGTAACCGGTGATATTACAGCTACAGCTAAATTTACAGCAATAGACTATACAGTTACATTTGTAAACGGCACAGAAACAGCTGCTACTCATACAGTTGCATACAACGAAGCAATCGGTGCAGGCAGAATGCCCGCAGATCCTTCAAAAACCGGCTACACATTTGATGGTTGGTATGCAGGAGCAACTAAAGTAACTGCAGATACAGTTGTAACTGATAATATTACAGCAGAAGCTAAATTTACAATAAATAATTATACCGTTAAATTTGTAAACGGCACAGAAACAGCTGCTACTCATACAGTTGCATACAACGAGGCAATCGGTGCAGGCAGAATGCCCGCAGATCCTTCAAAAACCGGCTACACATTTGATGGATGGTATGTAGGAGCAACTAAAGTAACTGCAGATACAGTTGTAACCGGCAATATTACAGCAGAAGCTAAATTTACAGCTAATGACTACATTGAAGTATTAAATGCCGATAGGAAAACAATAGACTCTATCGAAATTCCCTACGGAACAGATGTTAGCGGATTAGAAGCAGCTATCAGAAAGGTAATATCTGCTGTAAAAGTAGTCAGAAATGATAGAGAGCCTGTAGAAGTTAGTGACTATAATATTGAAGAGTATACAGATCGCCCTGAAAGTATCGTAATTAAAGTAGAAGAACTTGCAAAAACAATTGCACTTACTTATAAAACAAAAGATATCAAGATTGAAGCTACCGAAAAGGTAAGTGTTCCATTCAAAAATCATGCTGGAAAAGATCCGGCAGCAATTGCTGAATATGTAAAAGGCAAGCTTACTGTAACCGTATATGATATCTATGGTATCGAAATTGAAGACGCTGAATACGCAGTTTCCGATTATAATAAAGAAACCGGATCTGTAACAGTATCTTACGAAGACGCCGATGTAACAGTTGCTGTTACACTCAAAGCTAAGTCAACCGGTACTTCTGCAGCTTCCGGTACAGTTGTTAGACCTTCCACATCTGTTCCAACAACTAAACCCGGCACAGATAAACCCGGCACAGATAAACCCGGTACAGAAGAGCCCGGCACAGAAGAACCCGGAACCGATGTTCCCGGCACTGAAGAGCCCGGAACCGATGTTCCCGGCACTGAAGAACCCGGAACCGATGTTCCCGGCACCAATGCTCCTTTCACCGATATAACAGAAGATGATTGGGCATATGATGCAATCAAGGATCTTTACGACAGAGGTGTAATCAGCGGAGATGCAACAAACACTGTACGTCCTGCTGACGGTATCACAAGAGAAGAAGTATCTAAGATAATTCTTAATGCAAGAGGTATCGAGGTAGATGCCGATGCAAAAATTGATGCAACAGACGCAAGCACTGTATCTGATTGGGCTGCAGGCTATGTTGCAACAGCTATAAAAGAAGGTATTCTCAAAGGATATGATGATGGCACAATTCAGGCAGGTAAGGTTGTTACCAGAGCAGAATTTGCAGCTATCATTGTAAGAGCTCTCGGTGCAACATCCGAATATACAGCTTCCAGCTTCACAGATATCACATCTGATGATTGGTATGCTGCAGATGTTGAGTGTGCAAAGAGCCTCGGTATTGTAACAGGTTATGAAGATGGTTCCTTCAAAGGCGATCAGCCTGTAACAAGAAGAGAAGCATTTGTAATGGCTCAGAGAATGATTAAGCTCATCGAAGCTCTCGAAAAATAATTGATGTCTCCGGACTTCCATCCGAGATTAAAAAGCAACTCCATATGAGATGTACTCTAAAGGATAGCAAATTTAAAAGGCTGAACGAAATCAATCGTTCAGCCTTTTTATATTGGACGATGTCCACATCGTCCAATATAAATGCATCAAAATCTCTGGATTACACATTATAGCAAAGTATTCTAAAAGAAAACTTTGCGGTATAACCACATAGGCTGCACCTCTAAGCACGTTTTATACACTATAAACTCATAATTGTCGATTTGATTATGTGATCTAAAGCATCAAATTTTTCCTTGTGTTTCCTGAGCGAAAAGAAGAAAAATAAATATTGAAATTTATAACATATTGGTGTATAATAGGCAGGAAAGGCTGAAAAGCTTATGAACATATTATTTCTCGGTACAGGTGCTCCCGATTATGAAACAAAATTGATTCTTGATAAAATCGGAATTAAAATGGCAGCGGACGGAAAGTAAATTGACTTATAACTAAATTAAGATGTCCTCCGCCTCTATAGGCGGCGGGTGACACTTAATTTTTTCAGTGGGAGTTCAATCTCCCGCTGAAAACGTTGAATGACGCGGCTTTGCCGCTTATTGAATTATTTGATATAAAATATTTGTTGATACTATTAGACAAATCACACAAAAAGACAAAGAGGAGAAATACAAATTGAAAACACGCAGTATTTCAAAAGATTTTACCAAAGGTAATATATCGCTTCAGCTGCTTTTGTTTACATTGCCGTTTATGGCGTCCAATGCCTTGCAGGTGATTTATTCTACCGTTGACATGGTGGTTGTGGGCAAGTTTGTGGGCACGGCGGGACTTTCGGCAGTGTCACTGAGCAGTCTTGTTCTCAACTTTGCAACAATGGTGTGCCTCGGTTTTTCCAATGCCGGTCAGGTTATGATATCTCAGGCTATCGGCTCAGGAAAACGAAAAAGCTTAAATAGTATTATAGGCACGCTTTTTAGCATGATTTTGATTTTTTCATTAGTGCTGTCTGCGGTTTTTCTTTTGGGGCGCGCATGGATTATGAATGTTATGAATGTACCAAAAGAATCGTATGATATGGCGGCAGACTATCTGGTGATTTGCGCATGCGGCATGGTTTTTACTGCGGGCTACAACATGGTTTCGGCTGTGCTCAGAGGAATGGGCGATTCAAAACGTCCCTTCCTGTTTATCGGAATAGCTTCGGTGGTGAATCTGGTGCTGGATATTATCTTTACCGGGATTATGGGATTTGGTGTTGCAGGTGTTGCATGGGCAACCATAACAGGTCAGGCTGTATCATTTATTTTTTCACTTTACTATCTTTTTAAGAATAGATCAGCGTTTGGTTTTGATTTTGAGAAAAAAAGCTTTGTTATTAACAAAAAATATGCCGGTATGGTTATAAATTTAGGCACACCAATGGCAATTCAGTCCGGATTTATAAATCTTTCCATGCTCTTTGTTAACTCTATTATCAACAGTGTTGGCGTGGTAGCATCGGCGACCTTTGGCGTTGGAGTCAGAATTGACGATATTGTAAACAAAATCTCTCAGGGTATACAATACGCTGCAATGCCAATGATAAGTCAGAACATTGGCGCCGGTAAGAAGCAGCGCGCAAAAAGTATTGTATACACCGCGTGGGTTTTCTCTGCTGTGTTTACGGTGATTTGCATGATTATGTACCTATTTTTTGGCAAACAGCTCTTTATGCTGTTTTCAGACGATGAGCGAGTTTTTGAGCTGTCGGGCACCTTTATCAGCGCAATTTTGTGGATGTTTCCCGCTTTTTCGGTTATGCGTGGCAGTGGAGCATTTATTCAGGGAATCGGACATGCAAAGCTTAGTATGGCTCTTGCAATATTAGACGGTGTTGCACTGCGCATAGGACTCAGCTGGATGTTTGGCATTGCTTTTGGATGGGGATTTTATGGCTTTGTGCTTGGATATGCCCTTGCTCCCTATGGATATGCTATTCCAAGCATGGTTTATTTTTTGTCAGGAAAATGGGAAAAACGCAAAACGCTTGCAGAAGACATATAAAATTATACACATAAAGAAAGGAACACAATCAATGAGATTTAATTTTACAGGAGATATAACTGCCGTTTCCGACGGTATTGCAATTCTTGCCCCCGACTACGGCTTTGAGCGGTCAGCCGACGGCATGGAGGTAGCGGTTGCAAAGGGAAGCAGTCTCACGGTTTCGTGCAATGGAGAAAAAGCGCAAATCACCTATGGCAGAGAATGTGAATTTTTTAGGGCGCTTGGCCATCTTATCGAAAATATTTCAAATGGAAACAAATCCTTTGATATAAAAGAAACCCGATATTTTGACACCTGCGGCGGTATGGCTGATCTTTCTCACGGTGCTCTGCTCACGGTTGATGCCATAAAGAGCTGTCTGCGTAAGATGGCAATGATGGGGCTCAATATGTTTTTTCTATATCGAGAAGAGTCGTACCATATTCCCGAATATGAATATTTTGGTTATATGCGCGGCAGACACACCGATGACCAGATAAGAGAAATTGACGACTATGCGGCAAAGCTCGGTATAGAAATAATTCCGGCAATTCAGTGTCTCGGTCATCTTTCCAATACGCTCTGCTGGAGACAGTTTGCCGATATAAAGGATACCTACGATTGTCTGCTTGTCGGCGAAGAAAAAACCTATGAGTTTATTGAACGTATGATAAAGGCGGCAATGCGCCCGCTTCGAACCAAAAGGGTACACATCGGTTTTGACGAAACAATGAGTCTCGGCACCGGTGCCTACAGGTCAAAGCACGGTTATGTTCCCAGAGAAGACATCTTCTGTGAGCATCTGCAAAAGGTTGCCGCCATATGCAAGCGTCTCGGCTATGAGCCAAACATCTGGGCAGACATGTTTTTCCGCATTGGAGGCGGCGCAGAAGGCTATGCCATAACAAACGAAGATATCCCAAAAGAGGTTGCAGAAAAAATTCCCAAAAATGTTGATCTCACAATGTGGAACTATTCTTCAGTGGATGAAAAAAACCTTTCTCAGCAAATAAAAGCTCTGCAGCAAACCGGTCAAAAGGTATGGTTTGCAGGCGCTGTTCACGACTGGCACGGTTTTTGCGTTAACTATTATCTCACAGAGGCGTCATCGAGAGTGTCTCTCAACCTTTGCAAAAAGCTTGGCATAGATTCGCTCATTGACACAACCTGGGGAGACGACAGCCCGGAGAGAGACTATTTTTGCAATCTTCTTGGATTTCAGATTTATGCTGAGCATATGTACAGAAATGATCCCGATTTTGAAGAAGTTAAAAAGCGCTTTGAATTTTGTGCAAAGATACCCGGTCAGCTTATTATTGATATTGCGGATATCGATAATGCCGAGGGCGTTGTCGATGTAATAAAGGAAAGAGCAAACGAGACAGATATTCTCGATACTCCTCCGTCACTTGTAAATCCTTCAAAATATCTTATGTGGCAAGACCCCATTGCCGGGCTTTTTGATACCGAAGCGCAAAAGCTTGATTTTTATACCCATTTTGACACTCAGCGCCGCAAGCTTGAAAAGTATTTGGGCAAATATCCGGAGTTTGAGTCAACTGTTCAGTTCTATGTCAGCCTTTGTGATATGCTCTGCCTAAAGTGTGATTTTGGTGTGCGTCTTAGAAAGTTTTATAAAGAAGACGATCGCATTGCAATGGAATGTATGGCAGATGCCGAAATCCCCGAGATGATAAAGCGTCTTGAGGATATGTGGATCAAAAACAGAAAACTATGGTTTGAGCGTCATCAGGCATTTGGCTTTGATGTGTTGGAGAGAAGATACGGTGCTCTCACCATGAGACTGAAAACCACAGCCTACAGAATACACGAATACCTCTCGGGCAACATCGACAGCATTGAGGAGCTTGACGAACCCCGACTTTCTCACAACGAGCCAAGCAAGCATATTACCTATCAAAACGGATATCTCGAAATTTCTACTGCATGGGGAAGGTAAATTATGATTTGCGGGTAAACGAAAACGAGGTGCGTGCTGCATAATACTCTATGTGCAGTGCCTTTTGACTGTACGCTTTGCCGGCACAGCAAAAGAGGGATATTTATTATAGACTTACATATAAATAAAAAATCAGAAAGGATTGTATATATGAGACATTACGAAGATATAACAAAATTCAGAGTTAACGCTTTGCCTCCCAGAGCCTACTATATTCCGGAAAATGAGGATTGCAAAACCGACCTCAACGGAACATGGAATTTTAATTGGTATGCCAAAGAGGAAGAGGCCGATTTTGAGGCAAAAGCATGGAACAAAATTTTAGTACCTTCATGCTGGCAGCATCAGGGCTACGAAAAACCAAACTACACAAATATCAATCTGCCCATCTGCGTAGACCCTCCCTATGTGCCCGACGATAACCCATGCGGTGTGTATATGAGAGAGTTTGAAATAAAGGGAAGTTGCGAAAAGAAATATATTGTTTTTGAGGGTGTTTCTTCATATTTTGACCTTTATATAAACGGCAGCTATGTAGGAAGTGACAGCGCAAGCCGTCTGCAGAGCGAATTTGATATCACCGATTTTGTACACTCCGGCAAAAACAAAATTGTTGTCAAGGTCTACAAATGGAGCCTCGGCACCTACATGGAAGATCAAGATCAGTTCAGAATGCACGGTATTTTCCGCGATGTGTACATTCTCAGTCGCCCCGAGGGTCACATAAAGGATATCTTTATAAAAACAAACGGAAGTAATATAGATATAGAATTTGGCGGCAAAGCAGATATTGCCGTATATGACGCGGGCAAAAAGCTTTGTGAGATATCAGCCTGCAATAATGCATCAATTGCTGTGGATAATCCCACACTCTGGAACGCCGAAAAGCCATATCTTTATGATGTGGTATTTACCTACAAAACAGAGGTTATCCGTCAGCGAATCGGTTTCAGAACCGTTGCCGTGTCCGACAAATCGGAGCTTCTAATAAACGGAGTGGCAATAAAGCTAAAGGGAGTTAACCATCACGACACCCATCCCCAAAAGGGTTGGACAATGTCGGTGGATGATATGAAAAAAGACCTGCTCTTAATGAAACAGCTAAACATCAACACCATTCGCACCTCGCACTATCCCCCCCACCCCGAATTTTTGAATCTTTGTGATGAAATTGGCTTTTATGTAATGCTTGAGTCGGATCACGAAAATCACGAATTTGTATACAGAAGCGGCTGGTGTGATTATGACTACAACAACGAATTTTGGCTGTGCAACCGCGAAGACTGGAAGCCGGTGTTTCTTGACAGAATGATGAGAACTGTGGAAAGAGACAAAAACCATCCCTCTGTCTTTTGCTGGTCAACCGGCAACGAGTCGGCATTTGGACCAAATGACGTAGCTGCAATAAAGTGGGCAAAGCAAAGAGACAACACCCGTCTTATACACTGCGAAGACAGCACTCGTCTTGAAATTCCCTGCGACGGTGTTGATATTTATTCGAGAATGTATACCGATATTGCTTACAACGAAGAATATGCTCTTTCCGGCAGAGATAAAAGACCATTCTTTCTGTGTGAATATTCACATGCTATGGGCAACAGCCCCGGAGATATCATTGACTATTGGGAGGTAATTTACAAATACCCCTGCCTTATTGGCGGATGTGTATGGGAATGGGCAGATCATGTGTACGATGACGGTGGAGTCTACAAATACGGCGGCGACTTTGACGATGAGGTTCATGACGGCAACTTCTGTTGTGACGGAATTGTTTTTGCCGACAGATCGCTTAAGTCCGGCTCTCTCGAAATGAAAAAAGCATATCAGTACTTCAAGGCAGAAAAAACCGGCGATTATTCATTTAAGGTTACCAACCTTTATGATTTTACAAATCTTAGCGAATACAAGCTCGTTGTCACATGGGAAAACGACGGCGAGGTTGTGCGCAGACAGGAGTGCAGAGTTGACGCAGAGCCCAAGGCAAGTGCAGAAATCTCTTTTGCTCCCGATTTGGAAACAAGCTGCAGTCTCGGCAGATATGTTACGCTGTCGCTTCAAACAGAATCGGGCTTCGAGGTTGCATTTGAGCAATTTGAGCTAAATGCCGATATCAAAAAGAAGGCATATAAAGAAGCCTCCGCAGAGGACATAACCGAAACCGACACCGAGATAATCTACAGCGGTGATGGCTTTGAATATGTATTTTCCAAAAAATACGGTACAATTGTGTCTGCTGTGAAAAACGGAGTTGAAGTAATCACCGAGCCTCTCAAGCTTTCAGTATTTAGAGCTCCAATTGACAATGAGCGCAAAAAGAAACATGACTGGATGTTCAACGCAAACGATCCCGCCGGTGCTGAGAATATAGATCTTATAAAAAACAAGATTTATTCATGCCGTCTTGAAGGCAACAAGATAATCACCGAGGGCAGCATTGCAGGTGTTGCCCGTATGCCGCTCATGAAGTTTAAGGCTGTGTATACCCTTCTCGAAAACGGCATAGTGCACATAAGCCTTGGAGGGGATATACGAGAGGATGCTACATGGCTGCCCCGTCTTGGATTTGAAATTCGACTGCCATATGAAATCGAAAACTTCAGCTATTACGGTCTTGGTGAAAGGGATAACTACATTGACCTTTGCCACCATGCAAAAATGGGACGATATTTCAGCTTTGCCGACAGGGAATATGTTGACTACGTTCTTCCTCAGGAGCATGGCAACCATTGCAAAACAAAGCATCTTTCCTTTGTGGAGGGGCCGGAATTTTTTACCGACAGTGAGTTTGAATTTAATGTATCTCACTACTCTATAGAGGCTCTTACTGCCGCAGCTCACACCGATGAGCTCAAAAAGAGCCGCAATACCATTGTTCGTATCGACTACAAAAATTCCGGTGTCGGTTCTGCTTCTTGCGGACCTGAGCTTGCCGAAAAGTACCGTCTCAGTGAAAAGAGAGTTGATTTTGACTTCTATGTTTGTGTGTAAATCAAATATACAACGGGAATTACCACATCCATAATATAACACCGCTCGCCATTGGTGAGCGGTGTCTTTATTGTTCGAATTTTTCACAAATAATTCTCAAAATCCATTATTTAGCTTTTCTAAATTCCGAGGGAGAAACACCCTTGGTGGCTTTGAACACACTGCAAAAATGGTTCTGACTGTTAAATCCGCAGCAATCGGAAATTTCGGCAATGCTCTTGTCTGTGTCGGTCAGCATTTCGGCAGCGTTTTGTATTCTTATAGAATTAATATAGCTGATAAAGTTGATGCCCATAATGCTTTTGAAGAGCTTTGACAAATAACACTTGTTTACATGGCAGTGATTTGCCACATCCTCTAAGGTGATGTTTGCCGCATAATTTTTGCATATAAATTTTGTGGCGGTTTCTATTATCGGATTTGTCGGCAAAATTTTTTCAATATGTGTGTTGGTAACAACGCGATACATGGTTACCAAAAGCTTATACACATTGCCGTTTATAAGATTGGTCGAAAAGTTTGACGGATAATCGCTTTCATACACAAGCTCGGTCAGTATGTTTGTTATGTCCGATTCGCGGTTTGAAGGTATTTTGAACACAGGCTCGGTAAAAATTTGATTCAAAAAATGATAATTGAGCGAAAATTTACGCAAAAATCTGTCGTTAAAATTAATTATAATGCGTTCGCAGTCTTCAAACTTGTCTTCAATAGACAGATGGGCAGTCTTTTTGTTTAAAAATATTATATCGTGAGGGGTAATGGTGACCGATTCAAAGTCATAATAATAAACGGCACTGCCTTTCAGTACAAAGCATATTTCATAATGATAGCTGTGAAAATGCTGTATTGCCTCGGTGGGTGATGAGCCGTTGCGGCAGAAATTTACAAATATATCTTCTCTAAAGCTTTCGGGATATTGACTTGGTGGAATTGACATATAATCACCTCGAAAAATTTTTAAATTCTTGTAAAAATCAAAATTCTGTTGTGTTTATAATGATATTTTTTTAAAATTCCTTTATATGAAAGTTATATATTTTTTCAAGCATATATCGTTTTTTAACTTCAAAATTTTGTGGAATAAAAGAATATTTTAAACAGTATAAGCACGTTTATTTGTGGGAAATTTTGTAAAAGACTACAAAAATTTCCGCCTTATTCGTATGCTTGGTTTATATAGATGATTATATAATAAAAAAAGAAACAAGTCAATTATTTTGAAAAATATATGCCAATTATTCTTAAAATAGTACCAATAATTTTGAAGCAATCACAAATTATGTGTGATACAATAAAAATAAATAAAGATAACGTAGTGAAAAGGAAGGTTTATATGGAACATATTAAAATAAATTTAATCGCTGATATGGCTCTCATCGAAGGGGCAGAGCTTCTTTCGGCAAAACTCAATATAAAGCTTTGCCCGGACGGCATACCCGTAAGCGCTGTTTGCAAAGATAAGCTTACCGTGAGCTCAGACGGCAATTCATATATTATAACATATTCCGAAAAAGCGGAGTTTTTCCGCGGTCTTGCCATATGTGCACATTCAATCAGCACAGGAAGCTTTGAACCGGTGGATGCCAAAAAGCATTTTGATACCTGCGGTGCAATGATCGACCTATCCAGAAATATGGTTTATACGGTAGATACACTCAAGGATTATATAGAATATATGGCTCTTATGGGTCTGAATATGCTAATGCTTTACACAGAGGATACATATGAAATAGACAAATATCCCATGTTTGGATTTATGAGAGGCAGATACACCAAGGCAGAGCTGAAGGAGATTGACGCATATGCCGCAAAGCTTGGCATTGAGCTTATCCCCTGTATACAAACTCTTTCCCACCTCTCCACCACCTTGGGGTGGGGATATGCCGCAAATTTCAGAAATACATCAAATTGCCTTTGTGTCGGTCAAAAAGAAACCTACGATTTTATAGAAGAAATGTTTAAGACCGTCAAAGAATGTTTTTCTTCCAAAAGAATACACATCGGTCTTGACGAAGCAGTTGATGTATCCTTTGGCAAAACCTTGAAAGAAAGAGGATATGTTAAGCCCTTTGACCTTATGGTGGAGCATGTTAACAATGTGTGTGAGCTTTGCAAAAAATATGACCTTGAGCCCATGATGTGGAGCGATATGTTTTTCAAAAACGGTGTTCTTGGCGGCGACTACGACCGCACCTCCGTTATTCCCGAGGATGCAAGCGAGCGCCTTGCCAAAAATATAGAGATGGTGTATTGGGATTATTGCTATGAGAATCCCAAGGTAGCAAATTATTTTATAAATGCACATCGTGAGCATCTCGGCAGAAAGGTTGTGTTTGCCGGAGGCATCTGGACATGGAACAGACTTGTGCCAAGCTTTGTCAAAACCTTTGACACAGCGCGCGGTCAGCTCAAAGCATGCAAAGAAAACGGTGTGAGAGATGTGTTTGCCACAGTGTGGGCAAACACCTGCGCAGGATTTGACTTCTCAATTCTCCCCGGGCTCCAAATGTATGCCGAACAGATGTATAACGACGAGGTGTCGGATGCTCAGCTTTCGCATATGTTTGAAGTGTGCACCGGATATAGGTTTGAAGACTTTATGCTTTTGGGGCTCGATGATTTCAGCGCAAAGGATATCGAACAGTACGGTCAGCCCGGAATGTTTTGTATCAATTCCTCCGCTCAGATTTTCTTCAATGATATTATGCTTGGGCTTTATGACAAAACTCTCTCGGGCTACGATTTCAAATCACACTACAAAAAGTATCTCAAGGGTCTCGAAAAGCTTGGCGATATGGGCAAGTTCAACGATATATTCAATCAAACAGAAACCCTTGCAAAAATTCTGGTTATAAAATCGACCATCGGTCCCGAGATAAGAGACGCATATCTTGCCAAAGATAACAAAAAGCTTACAAGGCTCAGTGCCGCTCTCAAAGAACTGCTTGTTCTCTATAAGAGCTATCATGCAATGCTAAAAGAAAGATGGCTCAAAATCAACAAGCCCTTTGGTATTGAAGGTGTGGATACGCTCCTCGGCGGTGTGGAATCAAGAATTGAAACCGCAATGCTTCGTGTAAACGGCTACCTGAGCGGTACATATGCGAAAATAGAAGAGCTCGAGGAAGAACGCGTATATTACAAAGATCAGGAAAATCCCCTTACCGAGAGCAATTTGTTTAAAAATATTATCTCGGTATGTGCATACTAAACGTTAAAACTCAATTGAAATATGGACGCTGTTGCGCCATGTTTTCAAAATTTTTATGAAAGGTTTGGTCTGAATGCTAAAAAAATTATCAGCAGTATTAATGAGCTTTGCCGTTGGCATTGGAACGGCTGCATTTGCTGCTCCGGCAGTGGAGGTGGCAGATGTTATTTCCGACACGCTCAAGGTGAGCGGCGATGCCGCCAAGGGAGCATATGTTTCAATTCTTGTGACAAACCCCGGATTTACCTATGAGCAGGCATTGGTGGGTGAAAACGGCGCTGTTTTGTATTTTGGAGGCGCAAGAGCAAAAAATGACGGCTATAGCTTTGAGATTCCGATTTCGGGGGCTGTTGGCGGCAGCTTCGGCATATATACCGACATTGACGGAGCTATGGAAAACACCGAATTTATATACTACACATCAGATTTTAAGCTCACAAATATCAAAGCTCTCAACAGAGCAGAGACCAAAGCGGATATCAAGGCGGTGCTCGATAAGACAATGAACATTTTTTCTATGTCTCAAAATCCGCTCTACACAAAGGGCGATACCGACCAAATTGCAAAATCTATTTTGGATGTGCGCGCAGGGCTGAGCGGCAAAGCTTTCCCCGAAGAAATGGCAAACCTTGATAACGTGGTTTCTTCAATAGAAGACGCACTCATTCTTGCGGCATATAATGCCGGCAAAGAAGAGCTTGTTACCGAAAACAAAAGGCTCAAATTCGCAGAAAAAATGTCGGTTACCTCTACAGACGAATACAAAGACTACAGCCAAAGCCTTTCTGACGAGGGTGTTGCAAATGTAAATAAGGGTATGCTCAAAAACGATTTCACATCCTATGAAGATGCAAAAGAAAAATTCAGCGAGCTTGTGTACTTCAATGTACTTATGAATTATTCGTCCAAGGGCTACGGTCACATTCAGAACTATTTTGAAAAATATGAAGATGCCTACAAAGAAGCAGGCTTTGACATTCCATCAAAGGCGGACAGAGAGCTTTATCTCGATATGTTGGATCTCGATTCCGACACACTCACAGACCTTGCCAAAGATTTTAACAGGCTTAAAAAGGGCGGCTCATCGGGCGGCAGCGGTTCCGGCGGAAGCGGGTTTGCGGGCGGCGGCAGCGGCGTGAGCACAGCTCCCACACCGAACACATCAACCGGTGATGCTCCCGTATCTTATCTTCCTGCAGAAAACACCTCCGATATAGGCTCGGCACAGGGCAGTGCGTTTTCGGATGTGTCGCAGTCTCACTGGGCATATGAGCCTATAAAAACACTTTCCGACAAAAAAATAATTACCGGCTACGAAGACGGCAGCTTTTGCCCGAGCGGCAGCATTACCCGTGCAGAATTTGCAGCGATTATGCAAAGAGCCTTCAATATTGCGGGCTCAGGAGAAAGCTTTGTGGATGTACAGCCCGGTGAATGGTACTTTGATGCAGTGTCGGCACTCAGTGCAAAAGGGCTCATCAAGGGCTCCGACGGCAGATTTGATCCCCAAAGCAGCATAAAGCGTGAGGATGCGGCACTTATCATATACAGATACCTCGGTTCACCCACCGATCCTAAGGCGGTGTTTGAAGATATCGACACTGTTTCCGATTATGCCAAAGAGGCGGTTGCTTCACTGGCAGACCTCGGTATCATAAACGGCTACAAAGACGGCACATTCAGACCAAAAGATTCCATAAGCCGTGCCGAAGCGGCAAAAATTATATACACATGCATTACAAAGGAGGCGGTATAAGTGAAAAAAATTTTGTCATTGATACTCTGTTTTGTTTTGTGCTTAGCCGTTTATCCGGCAAGCGCAGAAGAGGAAGCCATTGTTTTGTCAAATGACGGAGGCAGCCTGAGGTTTCTATCTGCATTGGGCATAACAGCTTCTTCGACAGATGGCAATATGCCTGTCACAAGAGGCGAGCTTGCCAAAATGTTTTATCGCATACTAATAAATAAGTATGTTCCCGATTTTTCGGATTATGTAATCGATTTTTCCGATGTAAAAGAAGAAGATACCGAACCCATAAGAGCCTGTGCGGCACTTGGCATAATGAACGGCATTGGAGGCGGGCTCTTTGGTACAGACAATAATGTAACCTATGCTCAGGCACTAAAGGCTGTTGTAAGCTTTTTGGGCTACAGCGTAAAGGCAGAGACAATGGGCGGCTGGCCCACAGGCTACCACGCTGTGGCAATAAGCCTTGGTATGCTGCACAATCCCCCGTCAGACCTTAATTCAGTCCTCACCTACAACGGCGCGGCAGACCTTTTCCGTTATGCGGCAGAGGCTCCGATAATGGAAAGCTATGGCAACGAAAAATATACCGTTGAGGATGATATAACCTACATAAGCCACTATTTTAATATTGTGAGAGGGAGCGGTGTTATAACAGCCAACTCTGTAACAAACTTTGACGGTGAGCCCCTCTCCTACGGCCGTATTGCTCTAAACGGAGAGGTAATGAATCTTTGCGAAGACAGTGTCCCGGTTGCAGATCTTATCGGTATGAGTGCAGAGCTTTTTTGCACCAAGGAGGGCAGCAAATACAAGGTTGTATATTATGAATCCAACGACAACACCATAACAACCTTTGACAAAGATGCTATAATATCTGCCGGATATGACCAATATGTGTATGAAACCTCAGAGGGCAAAGAGAAAAAAGTAAATTTGGATAAAAGAGTTATTGTGGTATATAACAATACCGTGGTGGAAAGCTACGACCTCAACACATTAAATCCATACACCACAGGAAAATATGACGGTATTATAAAGTGCATTGACAACACAGGCGACAACAAAGCAGATGTTATATTTGTTGAAGCCTACGAAACAATGGTTGTTGCCTCGGTCAAAAATGACCTCATAAGCTCAAAGATCAGATCCGGCACCTCAATCGACATAAGCGACTATGAGGAAAACAGCATAAACATCCTCAATGCTTCGGGTCAGCCGATTCTCCCCTCGGAAATTGCCGCAGGCGACATTCTCACCTACTACAGAGATTTTGGCGGCAGGGTAACCCGCATATATGTAACTGTTGAATCGAGCTCGGGCAAGATAGACTATCTTACTAAAGAAAACAACATTATCACCGCAGTGTCAATCGGCGGTATAGAATATAAATGCAGCCGCGGCGTGAGCCTCAATCCCGACAACGATAAGCTTGCTCCGGGAATGTATGTGTCGGTGTATTTTGACCGCTATGGCTATGTTTCTGACATGGAAGCGGCAGTGTTTGACGGCGAGCTCGGGCTCCTTGTTGATTATAAACCCAATGAAGGCATGATTGATACTCACATGGTCAAAATATTTGGAACTGATTCCAAATTCAAGACCTTTAATCTTGCCAAGAAAATAAAGCTTAATGAAGAAAGGATTATAAAACCCGAACAGTTCCTTTCGATATGTGGCACAGCAGAGGGCAGCACAAAGATAAAACGTCAGGTTGTAAAATACAGCACCAATGCAAACGGTGAGATCAGCGCAATATGCCTTGCCAACCCGGCGGTTGATGCAAACGGTGAATATGTGAGTGATTATTTTATCTACAAAAACTATGACGGCACCCAAGCCCACCGCTATACTGATGTGTTTAACTGCTTTGATTTGCAGCTTTTTCCCGGAGGTCAATGCAAGGTCTTTGTGGCTCCGGAAGAAGGCAGACGTGATCTCGAAACAGCATATCGCATAGGCTACAGTTTCTCTGACGGTGAATCTCCCAAGATTATTGCCTATGGTGACGATCCCAATTCGGCATCGCCTTTGGCAATGCTATATGTTACATCATTCGACACCTCGGCAAATCTAACCACCAATTATAACATTTTTGCTGTTGAACGCGTTGCACAGCGACTTGACGAAAACGGCGACGAGGTTTTTGAGCTTGTTGGATGGATGTCAAAATCCTCTAATACCGGCAAGCTTCAAAGCATAGAGATTGCTAATATCGAGGCTTTGAAAGCCGAGCTTGGCGGCTCACTTCCCGAATCCGGTGATATTATCAAATTTAGTCTTAATGCTGAAGACAAAATTGAAAAAGCTCTGTATGTGTTTGACAAATCCGAAGAAAAGCTTTGCGGTGAATTTGCCGGTAATCCTAACAAGGCGTACAACATCGTAGGAAACCGTTTTGTATATGGTGATATAATCTACAATGACGGTAATTATCTCACTATAGAAATAGTTTCGGACGGCGGAGCTGTAACCAAAGAAAACTACCCCGTATCCAGATTTACCGGCAATGGTGCAGCCTTTGTAAAAGATAATCCAAAATCCGACGGACGCTTTAAGATGACTGAACATAAAGATATATATGACAGATACACCTATGGCAGAGAATGTTCAAAGGCATTGGTATTTACCTCCGGTAAATGGTGGATATGTGCAATTGTATTTAATGATTAAAAGGAGGAAAACGATATGACATTAAAATCAGGCTCAAGATTAATTCTCATATTTGTGGCTTTGGGAATGCTTTTTACAAGCGTTTGTGCTTTTGCTCTTTCGCCCGATTACGGTACAAAAGTCAAAAATCCTTTGGTTAATCTTCCTATTGACGAAAGACTCAGCATCAAAAACGGCTTTATTGTTTTGGAGGCAGAAAATTTTGTTAACCCAAAGGGTGCTGCCGTTGCCGCTGTTGATGAAAAGGCATCAAACGGTCAGGCTCTTATGATGGGTGCTATAAAATGGAATGTATCGGATCTTAATTTCCCCGATATTGAAACCAAGCTATATCTTGACGAAAATCAGCAAGAGGGTATATACAAGCTATGGTACCGCGCAAGAACCCTTACTTCGGAAACGGCATCAGTGTGGTGGGATCGCAATAACGGAATATGGGCAACAACATGGTTTTCGAGCGTTCAAGACGGTGAATATTATTGGTCAGATACCAATATAACTCTCCACCATGGCGAGAACTATCTTAAAATGCAGCGAAGAGGCTCATGCTATATGGACAAAATCATCATAACCTCCGACTCCTCGTTCAAACCGACGGGCAAGGATGATGAACCCGTATACAGAACGCCGGAAGAAATGAAGGAATATCTCTATTCACTCTATGATATGCCCGAAATAAAGCCGATTAAAGGGCATCCACGTCTATATGTAACCAAAGACTACATCCCCACTCTCAAAAACAATGTAGAAAACGGCGAATACAGCTATGTGTATGAGAGAGTGAAAAAATATGCATATGAAGATATCAATTGTAAGCTTGATACCTCCCTTGCCAATAACCACAACACCATGCTTCTTACTAAAATAATGTCGAAAGCTTTTGTGTGGATGATTGGCGAAGAAACCGACATCAACCATGCAAAACAAACCTATCAGTATATGGTAGACTATCTCGAAACCGTGCGTACTCCCGATGATGCAGGTGATATCACCCGTTCGAGAGGTAACTACCTTGTTGTGGCGGCAATCGTGTATGACTGGATGTATGATGCAATGACTGTCGAAGAAAGAGATTATCTTTTGGAGCTCATAAAAAAGGTTGTTGCCTCCAAAGAAGTAGGCTGGCCTCCTATTGCCGGTTCGTCTCTGGTTTCTCATACAAGCGAGAGAGAAATATTTAGAGATTTGTTGGCTGCCGGAGTGGCAGTGTATGACGAATACCCCGAGCTTTATGATGTTGCGGCAGGCCGTATGTTTGAAGAAATGATTCCCGGCAGATTATGGATGAATGGTTCGGGCAGACCCATCTCGGGCAATGACTACGGCGAATGTCGTTGGTCATCCGAAATGTGGGCAGATATGACCTTTAGCCGTATGGGCTACGATTCCATCTTCGGCGATCTCAACGGTGAGCCCTATACATGGCTTTTGTATTCGCGAATGCCATACGGCTCTATGATACCAAAGGGTGATATGTACAGTCTTGTAAGGTCAAGAGAGGATTATTACTACTCCAACTATCCGGAAGGCTTATTCCTTGCCTGTCAGTTGTACGAAAATCCATATTTCGAAAACGAATGGGACAGAATAAGCCAAATATGGGACGGCGGTGAGTACGAAAAATTCTTTTTCATGCTCTTTGATGAGCCTGACAGCGAGGATATCACAGACGGAAAAATAAAAGACGATTTGCCGCTTACGCTAACCGCAACCTATCCGGTTTCTTCCATAACGGCGCGCACAAGCTGGCAGGAGGGCTATAACTCCGACAATGCTATGGTAACTCTCGATATGCATGAGATATTTGTCAGTGACCATCAAGAGCTATTCACAGGTGACTTCCAATTTTACTACAAGGGTCTGCTTGCTATGAACACCGGTGTATACAACACCAACACCCAGCACAATGAGGGTTATGACAGACGCTCAATTGCAGGTAATGTAATGCTTTGCTACGATCCAAACGAAACCTTTGTGCCTACCTGGAGCAATGTGACGGTGCCCAATGACGGCGGACAGCGTAATCCTTATGTTGATCCCGAAACCGGCAGATCAAAAGGTGCCTCTGTAAATACCCTCGAGGAATATGATATCGACGAAAACGGCATTGCACAAAACAAATCTCTTGTTGTAGCCGAAAATGTACGCACCTTTGTGGGTCCCAACGAAAAAACACCCGAATTTTCGTATATCGGCGGCGACCTTACCAATGCATATACCTCCAAGGTTACCGACTATCACCGTAACATGGTGTTCCTCAATCTCTTCAACGAGGATTATCCCGCAGCTCTGATAGTGTTTGACAAGATGTCGAGCTCAGATAAAACATTTAAGAAAACATGGCTGCTCCATTCTCAGCAAAAGCCCGAAATCAAAGGTGCCAAAACAATAATCACTCGCACCGATTCGCAGTTTGACGGCAAACTGGTCAACGAAACCATGCTGCCCGAGCGCGGCGGCTTTAAAACAACCGTTGTGGGCGGCGAAAATAATGAAATGTTTACCGTTGGCGGTATTGCAATGCCTCCCAAAAAGTCACTTGAGGGGGGTAACTATCGCATAGAAATTTCACCGTCGAAGGATAAGAAGGACGATGTGTTCCTCAATGCAATGTATGTTACCACCAATTCAGCAAATCTCCCCGAGTTGAAAATGTACAAGGAGCAGGGCTCAGGCTGGGTTGGCGTAACCGTAATGGACAGAATGGTTACATTCTCCAAAGAAGCTACAATTATTGACAATGCTATAAATATTACTGTCAGAAACAATGGCTACAACGAGGTATCGGTGCTCCTCACCGATATGGCAGAAGGCAAATGGCAGATCAAAGACAAAGAAGGAAATGCATTTGTTGTTGAGAGCAAAAAAGGTGAGAATACCTTGTATTTCAAATGCGCTCCGGGTGCCTACACAGTTTCAAAAACAGATGAAACTGCCGCAGTCAAAAAGTTTGAGACAGAGGCATACAATTTCAACAAGATTGGTGACTTTATGATGTGGAGAGCAGCTGTAGATGCCCCATCTATCTCCTACGGCAACTTCCTTTATATGTCAAAGCCGACAAAGGCAGTAGACGGCGTAGCATTTGTTGGTGCTGAGGTTCTCAGAGAATTTGGTGCAAAAGTTCAGGCTGATGCAAACAGCGCAGCTTTTGCTGCAGCCAATGGCAGCATGACAATAACAGCAGGCTCAAGCTCAGCTGTAAAAGCCGGAGCTGCTGTAACTCTTAAGCATACACCGTTTAGCGAAAACGGCACAGTGTATGTTGCACTTGATGATGTGGCAGATGTTGTTGGATACACATTCAGCTACCGTCCGCATTCCGATCTTGTGTTTGCAAAAAAGACAGCGACGGAGTAACTGTAAATTTGTATGGCTCAAGCGATAATCACTTTGCTTAGCAGTATAAATTTTGATTAAAGGAAATGTATTATGAAAAAATTTATATCGTTTATCCTTGCGGCAGTTATGTTTGCTTTGCTTGCCATACCCGGTTTCGGAGCGAGCTTTGAAGCAGACAGCAGCAAAGGTATAATGTCACCGCTTATTAAAACGGAGCTAAATACTTCAAATCACCCCGACACCACCAAGGTGTATGACTTTAACTCAGAGACAATGTCTGTGTTTGTGCATGCAGGAAATTCCAAATATAACCAAATAACCCGACCTCAATGGGTTAACGGTGCTTCGGGGCAAGACGGCGACCGGGCGGCTTATTTTAAAGCCACGGTAAACGATTCGTTTACACAGAACTATACCTTAGACTCCGGCAATCAGCTCTATCTTGTTTATGATACCGGCTTTGCAGATTCTATTATAAACTGGAAGGGCAAGCAGGTTATAGAATTTGACGTAAAGGCTGACAACACCAACGGCAGGCTCGACTTTATGTGGTGGTATTTGTGGCACAATTCTCTTTTTCAGCTGCTTGGAGAAGACGGCAGGATAAAGGGAACGAGCTACAAATATCCCACAGGAGAATGGTTCCACATAAAGATGATTCTCCAAAATCATGTGTGGAATGTGTATGCAACCGATTCTGACGGTGAACATCACATTGTAGACAATGTGGCTGCTGTTGGCAAAACCCATCCGGGCAACACCTGGTCTCAGGGTTCACGTATTGCGTTTTTGTTTAACCAGCCAAATGAAGTGGCATCGGAAGATGAGCGCATGGGGTTTGCCCTCGACAATCTGCACTTTTACCGCTTGGATCCCGAATCCGGCTCCGGTGATATATCGAGATTCGTAGCGGTGACATATGAAGAAGAAACCGGCGAAGCTGCCGATGAGCTTCCATGCAACGGCAAAATAAAGCTTGACTTTGGAAATGCGGATGTTTCTTCGCTTTGTGACAGTCAAAACATTGTTCTTGCGGATATGGGCGGAAATGAAAAAGACTACACATATTCCTTTGAAAACGGCATATATTCAATAACTCCGTCTGCCACGCTTGAGCGTGCCGCTAAATACAAGCTGAAAATATCCGATGAAATACGAAAGCTCCTAAATCCCGACAATCCACCCACAGGCAGCATAATTGTTTCGGTGCGTGACGACTCTGTCGGCGATGTAAATGTAAAAAAAGCTCAGCTCGAAATATCGGGCACCTCGGCAGTCTGCAAAATAAATTGCGAAACAACTTCTGCCAAGACTGTGGACGTGTATACGGCAATATATAATTATGACAAAACACTAAGTACGGTTTATCCCAAAAAGGTTTTGTTAAAAAGCGGCGAAACAACCTTTGAGACCAACATTGACAACATAGATGTAAAGCTCGGAATGTATCCTGTGTGCTACATATGGAGTGATATAAAGCCGCTTTCTTCCCCGGCAGTACCGGATCTTCCAAATGATCTTGAATATGGGTCTTATATATTTGAGGCGGAGGATATCATAACCGAATACGGACAGAGCGCTGTTTTAAAATCCGATATGGATGCTTCGGGGGAGCGGGCGGTATACTTTACGTCTCACCGTTGGGATACAGATGCCCTAAGACCTGCCTCCGACGGCACTGACGATGCTCTTTTTACCAATATTCACATAGCCTCCAAGGAGCAAAGCGGCGATTATGCACTTTGGTTCCGATACAAAACTCTCCCCAATGCCGAAGGTTCTTTTATATGGTATAGATATTCGGATATTGCATATGCCAGAAAGCATGCAAGTCTTACCGGCGATGGAGCATACAGGTGGGCGTGCATCAATATTAGTCTTTATGAGGGTGACAACGATCTGGCATTTTCATCGGGTGTACCATCATATGTAGACAAATTCATTTTAACCAAAAATAAAGAATTTGTTCCCGTTGGCATGAACGACACACCACCGTATGTAACCGATGAAATTCTTGAGTTAAAATGGTCAGCCCTTTGGGCAAAACCGCCGGTGGCACCTCCCGAGGGTCATCCGAGGCTGTATATAACTCCCGATTTTATACCGGAGCTTAAAGAAAACCTAAGTTCATCCGAAAACGGATGGATGTATAATAAATTTAAAGGATTTGCATATGAAGACCTTAATTGCAGGCTCGATACATCACTTTCAAACAATTATAACGGTATTTTGCTTGTAAAGATTATGTCGAGAGCGCTTGTGTATGTGGTCGGTGACGAAACCGACATAAACCATGCAAAGCAGACCATAAGCTATATGCGAGACTATTTAGACACCGTTCGCACTCCCTCAGATACCGGAGACATAACTCGCACAAGAGGAGATATTCTGGTTGGGGCAGCTGTGGTGTATGACTGGTGTTACAATGCATTGTCCGATGGCGACAAGGAATATTTCAAAGATCAGTTTGTTCGCATAGCCGCATCAAAAGAAATCGGCTGGCCTCCAAAGAACATGTCATCTGTGGCAAGCCACGGCGGTGAACAGGAAATATTCCGCGATTTGCTTGCGGCAGGTATTGCAATTTATGACGAATATCCGCTTTACTATAACATGGCAGCGGGAAGAATGTTTGAAGAAATGATTCCTGCCAGAGCGTGGCTCAGAAACACCGGCAGATTTGACATGGGTAACGACTATGCAGAGTGCAGAGCTTATTCCGAAATGTGGGCGGGCATAACTCTCAAACGAATGGGATATGACATTTCTGTGTATGGCAATGCGACGGCAATACCCTTAAAATGGCTCATATACAGCCGCATGCCCTATGGTGCAATGATGCCGTCGGGCGATATGTACACGATCACCAGAAGTGAATCAAAGTATTATCACCTCAACTATATGCTAACCTGGCTGATTGCATCAAACCTCTACGGCGACAGCGAGCTCAAGCACGAGTTTTTGAGACGGTTTTGCCTTGGCTATGCAGGTGAAAGCATACAGTTCTGGTATTGTATTTTTAACGATCCGAGCGTGGGAGCAGAGGTTTCAAAGGACAAACCCCTTGCAGTGCATACCTCCTACCCTCTGTCGGCAATACTTCACAAAACAAGCAATCAGGAGGGCTACGACTCCGATGCGGCAGCTGCCTTTATGAACATGCATGAGATCTTTGTGGGTGATCACCAAAACATCTATACCGGTGACTTCCAAATTTATTACAAAGGGCTTCTTGCAATGAACACCGGCACCTACAACGCTTCTACTCAGCACAACGAAGGCTACAAACGAAGAGCAATAGCCGGCAACACAATGCTTTGCTACGATCCAAACGAAACCTTTGTGCCTACCTGGAGCAATGTGACGGTGCCCAATGACGGCGGACAGCGAACGCCATATCTTAACGAAAACGGAGTATCAAAGGGCAGTGTTGTCGGCAAATTTACCGAGTTTGAGACAGACGAAAACGGCATTGCACAAAACAGAGACCTTGTTGTTTCAGAAAACGTGAAGCACTATATAGGTCCAAATGAAAAAACTCCTCTATATTCATACATATCGGGTGATCTTACAAATGCCTATTCAAACAAGGTAACAAGCTACAAGCGGTCGATGGTGTTTGCAGATCTTGCAAACGATACCTACCCGGCGGCGTTTATAGTGTATGACAAAATGGCATCGGCAAATGCTTCGTTTAAAAAGACTTTTCTTTTACATTCACAGCAAAAGCCCTCGGTTTTGGACAATGTTATCACAATAACGCGTACCGATGCAGACTTTGACGGCAAGCTCGTAGACACAGTGCTATTGCCCGAGAAGCATACCATTGATGTGATAGGCGACGAAAAAAACGAGATGTTTAATGTGGGCGGTCTGCTCATGCCTCCCAAAGAAAACACCATAGAGGGCGGTAATTACAGAATAGAGCTCAGCCCTGTCGGCGAAAGCGTTGAAGATGAGTTTTTGAATGTAATGTATGTGACCGATGCATCGGGCAACCCTCCCGCGCTCAATCCCAAAAAGCTTGAAACAGAGCTTTTTGTGGGAGCGTCAATCTGTAACAGAGTTGTGCTTTTTGCAAGAGGCGATGAGATAAATTCGTCATTTAACCTCACAATAGACTCAGACTCAGGCACTGCAGCAGTGCTTATATGCGGTATGGCTGAGGGCACCTGGAACATATCCGGCGGCGAAATAAGCATAAATGTTAGCTCACGCTCAGACGGTAATGCCGTTTTTGCAGAGCTGCCAAACGGAGCCTATACCGTATCTCCCACAACAGACGAACCGACTGCTGTCACATATCCTCTGCTTTCAAAGCGTGCTGTTGGCGATTTTGATGTGTGGAAATATGCAAGTAAAACCGACGGCAACGGCAGCAACAAAGGAAACTTCCTCTATCAGCCAAAGCCAACTATTTTGAGTGGCGGCGTGCCCTGCACAGCTCTCGAAATGCTCACCCAGTTTGGCGCAGAGTATTCAAGATCGGGTGCCAAGATTACAATAACCAAAGGCGGCAAAACAGCTTCACTCACAGTGCGAAGCACTCAGGCTGTGATTGACGCTGCATCGGTCAAACTAAGCAAAGCACCCTTTGCTCAAAACAGTACGGTGTATGTACCGATAAAGGATCTGGCAGATGTTTTGGGATATGATTTTTCTTATAATTCTGCAGCAAGGGTAATGAAGGCAAATCCACAATAGAATAAACCTGCAACAATTTATGCTTGCCAAAAATATAAAGGCAAAATTCAAAGAAAGGATGATGTTATATGAAAAAAGCCGTATCAATTCTGATTATGACGGTGATGTGTATTTTGGCTGCATTGCCTGCCGGTGCGGCAACCTTTGAATCAGACAACGGCATTGCACTCAAGGCACCGCTGATTAAAGCTTCGCATGCCACATCAAATCACCCCGACACCACCGAGGTGTATGACCTAAATTCAAAGACAATGTCTGTGTTTTCTCATGAAGGCAACTCCAAATATAACCAAATAACCCGGGAACAATGGGTTAACGGTGCTTCGGGGCAAGACGGAGACTGGGCTGCTTATTTTAGAGCCACAACAAACGATAAGTTTACCCAGTATTCCACTATCGATACCGGTAACCAGCTTTATCTGATTTATGACACAAGCTTTGGCGATTCTATAATAAACTGGCAGGGAAAGCAAATTATAGAGTTTGATGTAAAGGCTGACAACACAAACGGCAGACTTGACCTTATGTGGTGGTATTTGTGGCACAGCTCAGATTATCAGATTCTCGGCAATGACGGCAAGGTAAAGGGTACAGACTATTATTATCCCATAGGTGAATGGTTTCACCTCAAAATGGTTTTGGAAAATCACGTATGGAATGTGTATGCAACCGATTCTGAGGGAGAGCACTGCATTGTAAACAATGTTGATGCAGTGGGCAAACATAAACCCGGCAACACCTGGTCGCAGGGCTCGCGTATTGCATTTTTGTTTAATCAGCCAAACGAAGTACCCTCCGAAGAAGAACGCATGGGCTTTGCTCTCGACAATCTCCATTTCTATAGGCTCTATCCCACAGATGCCTCTAACGTCATTTCAAACTTTTTTTTGATGTCATACGCTGAGGCGGACGGCAGCTATTCGGGCGAGCTTCCCGATACAGGCAAGGTTTTGCTTGATTTTGGAGCAGTGTCCGATGCATCGCTTTTTAACACCGAAAACATAGTTTTGGAAGATTCCGACGGTAACGCCGTAGAATACTCCGGGTCCTACGAAAACAACGTATATACTGTCACACCTTCAGAAAAACTTGTTCAGGCGTCAAAATACAAGCTCAAGGTATCCGACCAAGTGCGCCGAATGCTAAGCCCGGATGCACCACCAAGCGGCAGCATAATTCTGAGTGTTCGTGATGACAGGCCTATTGTTCTCGGCGAGCCGATCGGTCAGAGTGCACCCGAGGCGGGCTCGGAATTTGCGCTTGATATTCCGATTATAAATCGAGAATCTGCAGACAAAAATGTTGGTGTTGTTTTGTGTCTGTACAATGCAGAGGGCGGTCTTGCGGCAATAAGCCGCAAAAACATAAATGCTCCTCAAGGTGAAACAACTGTTCAATTGTCTCTCAAAGTCCCCAATGATTATGACTATGACTTTGGCTTCAAGGTATTTTTGACCGAAGGCAGCGGCATAAGAATTTTGGACGAAAAAAATATATTATAAAGGAGAAATGTAAAAATGAAAAAAAGAGTTTTAGCACTATTGGTTGCATCATTGATGCTTGCTTCAATGATGCCCACAGTCGGTATGGCTGCATTGGAAAGTTATGCAAATGATCTTGCTTTTGCCACATTTGACGGGTACAAGAAAAACACGACCACTGCTCTTAACGATGCAGGTAATGTCGACAGCACCGAAGGCATAAAGCCTAAAGGCGGTATTAGAGTTGGCGGTGCAGGCACTGCAGTAGATTATGAGCCTGTGACCGGCTTGTTTGGAAAAAGCGCAGATGACGTATCGGTTAAGGCAACCAGAATCCAAAGCTCAACAGCTGATGCATATATAGGTCCCATTGCCAAATTGAATTCATACGGTTGTACCGGCAGGGATGAATATATTGACATTAACTGGGAATGGGCATTTGGAGATATGAATGTTGAAAGATATCTTGAGGTAAAATTTTACAATCCATCCAAACATATATGGAATCAAGTAAACAGCTTTTCATACACCGGTTCTGCCAACAATGCAGATATTCTTAGATTGAGCCCTAACGGAGCAGTCAGATTCTTTGGCAAAACCCTTGAAAACAACTACTACTTCAACACAAACACATGGTATCATTTTGATATCCGAATCAAGGTCGGCACCAACACTTCAGATGCCACAGAAGAGATACCGGCTTCAAAGGCTGTGGCATATCTATATGTAGACGGTATTCTCATTGGCGAAAAAGAGATTAACAATGCTCCGGACGATGCGGCAGAAATCAACAATCCTCATTGTATTTACAGAGCTGATTTTAAATCAAAAGCGGTCAAACTCTCCGGATCTTCAGAGGCTCTTTCGGAGGTTACATATATAGATAATATTTATTCCGGCAAATACAAAGAGGGTGCAAACACTCCTTGCTGGCCTTGGATGCGTGATTATACCATCACCTCAAAGTCCGACAACTTTATTACCGACGGTATTCACATTGCTCTCAAAAACCCTCAGACTGCTGCAGAATTAAAGGCAGATCTTTCCTACATTGCAGGTGACAATACAGGTATAGGTGGAATTTCAATTGTAGATGCCAACAGAGCTGCTTTGGCAGACGATGCACAGGTTACTCCGGGATGCTTTATTAAGGCACAAACAAAATCCGGCGGCTACTGGCACTACTGGTACAGAAAGATTACCGATCGCATAACCTACATTAACAACAGCTATGATTACGGTGTTGCTTCCTCTACGCCTACATCTAAATATAACTATGCAGTCGGTAGTTATTCGAGTACCGTTAATTATGGTCCAATTGAAAAAAAGACTCCCGACAAAATTACAATAGCACAGTCTATAAATAAATATGGAACAGGTTGGGCAGGCGCTTTGGGAGCTTATCATAACACCGGCTACAAGGGTACTGTTGATGCAGACAAATATGTTGTAGAAGCCAAAATTCTGCGCGATGCCGTAAGTGATGATTATGCAAACCTTGCTTTCAGAATAAACAGTCGGACATGGGTTTCGGTATCAAGCTATGCAGTAACAATACACGCAGATGATGATAGCTGGCCTCCATTCATATGGAAATCGGATAAGACCGACAACAGATGGATTAAAATAGCCGTAGAAGTAGACGCTGTACAGAATATCGCAAAAATATATATCAATGGTGAAGATACAGGTATAACAAAGTCGGCATGGGGTGGAAGTAACTGCTATTCAAGCATAGGTATTTTAACCGACTGCACAGGCAAGCTGCAGTCTGCCTTTGGTACGTCTTATATTGATGATATCAAAGTATATTCGGGCTCCTATGATGAAACACCATTAGAGGTTACATCAAATGATGAAAATATTGTTCCGTCTGCAAACGATACCCTTGTTGTCCAAAACGAAATAACAGTTGAACAGCTTAAGGCTGCCACCGGAGCAAAATCGGTTTATGCTTATGCAGACGGTGAATTTGGCGCAGAAATCACAGCCGGAACACTTCCTGACGGTGCAGTTGCGATATTTGCATCAGATGATAACAACATTGTTAAATATTATGATGTTGTGTACCCTCCCGTTATCAGTGATGTGACTTTTGATACAACCTCAGAGAGCGGCAAAATTGCGGCAAATGTGACCTTCAATAACAGAAGTGCCATGAATTTAAATACAAATGCTGTGCTCCTTATTGCAGCATATGACAATTCAGGCTCAGGCAAAAAGCTCACAGCGGTTGACGTGTGCAAGGTAACGGATATGACTATTGGTGAATATCCTTTGAGTGCAAAAATAGATTTTGACAATTCAAAAGAAATTGTTGCATATCTCTGGAAAACAAACAACGCACCATACTGTGAGGCAGTTCCTTATATAGAATAATAATTTGAGATATAATAATATCCGCGCTCTTGTGGGCGCGGATATTATTATATAAGCCCTATAGGTCATAATACCAAAATGTTTTTGAAACAATTTTTTCATAATCGGTTTACAATATTCCAAAAATATGTTATCATAATACGGACGAAACCTGAAAGGATTATGATACAATGTCTGGAAGAGAAAAATTTGCACTTCCTCCCGAGGTTATAGCTGAGCAAAAGAGGATAATTGCAGATATAAGATTAATAAATGAACAAAGCTGTTCAAAAGGGCACGCGCGCAAAAAAGCCTTTGTCGAGACATACGGCTGTCAGCAAAATGTCAGCGATTCGGAAATTCTGATGGGTATGCTTGTCTCAATGGGCTATGATGAGGCAAGCGGCAAAGACGATGCCGACATAATAATATACAACACCTGTGCCGTGAGAGAAAATGCCGAGCTCAAGGTTTTTGGCAATCTTGGTGCGCTCAAGCATCGAAAAAGCAAAAATCCCGATCTCATTATCGGTGTGTGCGGCTGTATGATGCAGCAAAAGGCAAACGCCGATGAAATTCGCCGCAAATATAAGCACGTTGATCTGGTTTTCGGCACCCATTCGCTATACTATTTTCCCTCGCTTCTTATGGAGGTGCTAAAAAGCAGGACGCCTGTTATAGATGTAAGGCAGACCGACGGTGCCATTGCAGAAGACTATCCCGTAAGGCGCGGTGAGGGGCCGTGTGCATGGGTCTCTGTTATGTACGGATGCAACAATTTTTGCTCCTATTGCATTGTTCCCTATGTCCGCGGCAGAGAGCGAAGCCGTGACAAAGAGGCTATAATTGCCGAGGTCAAAACGCTTGCCTCTGAGGGCTGCAAAGAAATAACCCTCCTTGGTCAGAATGTCAATTCCTATGGCAAGGATAAGGGGAGCGACTATGATTTTGCCGATTTGCTAAGTGATGTGTGCAAGGTCGACGGCATTGAGCGAATCCGCTTTATGACCAGCCACCCCAAGGATATATCCGACAAGCTTATTGAGGTTATGGCTTCAAACAAAAAGGTGTGCAAGCAGCTCCACTTGCCGGTTCAGGCGGGCAACAACCGCGTGCTCCGGTCAATGAACCGCCGCTACACAAAGGAAGAATATCTTGAAAAAATAGCCAAGGTCAAGGCGGCAATGCCCGATATCACTCTTACCACCGATATTATCGTGGGCTTTCCGGGCGAAACAAAGGAAGAATTTGAAGATACAATAGACGTGCTCAAAAAGGTGAGATACGACACTATCTTTTCGTTTATCTATTCTCGCCGGCCCGGTACTCCGGCCGCCAAAATGGAGGATGTGCTCACCGATGAGCAAAAGAAAGAGTGCTTCAACCGTCTTTTGGAGGTTCAGGACAAAATATCCTACGAAAAAAATGCAGCTCTCAAAGACAGGGAGCTCACAGTGCTCACAGAGGGCTACAGCAAAACCGACTCTGCTGTGCTCACCGGCAGAACGGATGGCGGTAAGATTGTCAATTTTAAGGGTGATGCTTCTTTAATCGGAGAGCTTGTAAGAGTGAAAATTACCGATGTGAGAACATGGTCGCTTATTGGCGAAGCTACAGAATAAAGAATAAAAACTCTCAAGTTAACACTTTGTGCTGATTTGGGGGTTTTTGTTTTTTTTAAAATATGGGCGTGTTACCGCGGCGACGGTACCTTTTATGATATTTGCGGCATACCAAGGATGGGCACAGCGGCGGACAAAGAAAAAAGTGCTCATAAGTGAAAAAATTATTTTGCTTCTTTCCCCAAAAGAAGGCCAAAAACCTTTAAAAAGCTATTTACATTTTGCCGAAAATATGTTATCATAAGATGATAAAAGTGAGATTTTATGCTCAAAATACAATAATGAAAATTTGGTAAATATAAATTTGGAAAGGAAGAAAAATGGACGAAATACTTCAAAAAGCAAAGGAGCTCGGTATGCTCATTGCAAGCAGTCAGGAATTTGCCGCAGTTAAGGCAACGGAGGAGGCGCAGCTTGCAGATTCGGAAGCAACGGCTCTAATGATGGAATATTCAAACACCCAAGACGAACTCTCCAAAAGAGCATCCAACCCCGACATAGGCAAAGAAGAATTAGAAGAAATTCGCACCAAATCGCAAAAAGCCTTTGAAAAAATTTGTGAAAACAAAAACATCAAGGCATATCTCGATGCCAACAGAGCATTTTCGGGTATGATACAGCAGGTTAATTCCATAATAGGATATTTTGTTAAAGGCGGTGACAGCTCCGGCTGTGGCGGCAATTGTTCAACGTGTGGCGGATGCAGATAAATACGTTTGAGAGGAATGTCTACACATATGAAAAACAAACAGGCTATGACGCCTATGATGCAGCAATATCTGCAAATAAAAGAGGAATATCAGGATTGTATATTGTTTTTTCGTCTCGGCGATTTTTATGAGATGTTTTTTGAAGATGCAATTACAGCCTCAAGAGAGCTTGAAATCACTCTCACCGGCAAGGATTGCGGCATGGAGGAGCGTGCTCCCATGTGCGGAGTCCCCTTTCACAGCGCTCAAGGTTATATTGCCCGTCTTATCAAAAACGGCTATAAGGTGGCAATTTGCGAGCAGGTGGAGGATCCAAAGGATGCCAAAGGCATAGTAAAAAGAGATGTTATAAGAGTTGTAACCCCCGGCACAGCAGGAGCCCAAACAGAGAGCGCATCTCAAGACAACAACTTTCTTGCCTGCATATATATCGACGAAAAAAGCTACGGTGTAGCCTTTGCCGATGTTACAACGGGCGAGGTGTTTGGCTCGGAGGGTGATAGTGATGTTACCGACAGCTCAATAACCAATCTTTTGGCAGCCTTCAAGCCCTCAGAAGTTATATCAAACGACAGCGGCTGGAGCTTCTGCAAGGAGATAATGGATTTCAAAAAGCGTTTTCATTTTTATGACAGCGTTATAGAGGACAGCCGTTTTGAAATTGAGTCTGCACGCGAGCTTGTGCTCAGGCGTTTTGCCCCGCAAACGCTCTTGGAGCTTGGCTTGGATGGCAAAGACTATTGCCTTTGTGCACTTGGTGCACTGCTTTCCTATCTAAACGAAACTCAAAAGGTTGACCTTACTCACATAAACTCCTTTAAATTTGTGGAGAGCAGTCAGCATTTGCAGATAGACATGAACTCATTTCGCAACCTTGAACTCACCGAGACCATGAGAGATAAAGAAAAAAGAGGCTCTCTGCTTGGCATTCTCGATCGCACCAAAACAGCCATGGGCGCAAGACGGCTCAAATCGTGGCTTGACCGTCCCCTCGTAAGCCCCGACAGAATCAATTTCAGAAGTGAGGCGGTAGCCGAGCTTGTGGACAATATTGAAGTGCGCGAAGATATTACCGAAGCACTCAAAAAGGTATATGATATAGAAAGAATACTTTCGAGAGTGGTATACGGCTCATGCAATGCAAGAGATTTTGTATCACTGCTCCAAAGTCTCGACAATCTCCCTCAGATTAAGGAAGCGCTTTCACAGTGCAAGTCCGATTATCTGACCGATATAAATACCGGGCTTTCCACTATGGCAGAGCTCAGGCTTTTGATTAGATGTGCCTTTGTGGATGATCCGCCAATCACCGTTAAAGAGGGCGGTATGATACGCGAGGGCTTTGACCAAGAGCTCGACCGCATCCGCGATATGCTCAAAAACGGCACATCATATATAGCCAGCCTCGAAGCGCAGGAAAGAGAAAAAACCGGCATCAAAAATCTTAAGGTAGCATATAACCGTGTATTCGGATATTATATAGAGGTTTCAAAGTCCAATCTCGACAAGGTACCGCCCGAGTATATACGCAAGCAGACCTTAGTCGGCGGTGAGCGTTTTATAACTCAGGAGCTCAAAGAAATAGAATCAAACATTTTGAATGCAAAAGAAAGAGTGAACGCCTTAGAGTATGAAACCTTTTTGGCAGTAAAAAAAGACATAATGGCAAATCTTCGTCCGCTTCAGACAGTGGCAAAGCTAATTTCTGTTACAGATGCGCTCTGCTCACTGGCAAATGTTGCCGCCGCCCGTAACTATGTGAGAGCAAAGGTTGACAACGGCAATATTATCAATATAAAAGACGGACGTCATCCCGTTGTTGAAGCAAGCCTCAAGGATTCGCTTTTTGTACCAAACGACACCTATCTCGATGCGGACGGCAGCCGATTTTCGATAATAACAGGCCCCAATATGGCGGGCAAATCCACATATATGCGGCAGACTGCCCTAATTGTGATTATGGCGCAAATCGGCTCCTTTGTCCCCGCAAGAGAATGCAGCATCGGAGTGGTTGATGCGGTGTTTACCCGTGTGGGTGCCTCCGATGACCTCGCCTCGGGTCAGAGCACCTTTATGGTCGAGATGAACGAGGTTGCTCACATCCTCAAAAATGCAACACCCAGGAGCCTTGTTATCTTAGACGAAATAGGCAGAGGAACCTCCACCTTTGACGGTCTTTCCATTGCCTGGGCTGTTGCAGAATATATAGCCGACAAAAAATGCGTGGGAGCCAAAACTCTTTTTGCAACTCACTATCACGAGCTCACAGCTCTCGAAAACCGCATAGACGGCATATGCAACTATTCGGTTGCAGTCAAAAAACGTGGCGACGATATAACCTTTCTTAGAAAAATTGTAAAGGGCGGCACCGACGACAGCTTCGGCATACAGGTTGCCTTGCTGGCAGGTTTGCCCGAAGAGGTTACCGACCGTGCCAAAAAAGTGCTTGCAGATATAGAATCGGGCAAGGGCGCATCCGGCGCTGCGCCGAATGTCGACACACAGCTTTCGTGGGATAGTGCATGCGTGTGCAGAGACGATAAGCTCAGAGAAGAAATAATGTCTATAGATGTGTCAACACTGACGCCTATAGAAGCAATGAACGAACTGTATAAACTACAGCAAAAGGTCAGTGAACAGTAATGAAGATAAATGTATTACCGCGGACAATTGCAAATATGATAGCTGCGGGCGAGGTTGTGGAACGCCCCGCCTCTGTGGTAAAAGAGCTCATGGAAAACAGTGTGGATGCAGGGGCTGCAGCCATAACCGTAGAAATTCAAAAAGGCGGCATGAGCTATATTCGCATTACCGATGATGGCTGCGGCATCGAGCCCGACCAGGTGGAGACGGCGTTTTTGCGGCATGCCACCAGCAAGATAAAAACCGAAGAAGACCTAAGTGCAATATATACTCTCGGCTTTCGCGGTGAGGCACTTGCCAGCATTGCCGCTGTGGCAAGGGTAGATATTTTTACCAAAACAAAAGACAACAGATTTGGCAGATGTGTGTCGATTGAGGGCGGTGAAATAATTGAAAGTGACGATGCCGGCTGCAGCAACGGCACAACTCTGATTGTGCGTGACCTCTTTTTCAACACTCCTGCCCGAATGAAATTTCTCAAAAACGATGCAACCGAAACCGGCTATATTACCGATACAGTCAACAAAATGATACTTAGCCACCCTGAGATAAAAATAAAGCTTATTGTAAACGGCAAAATGACCGTAAATTCCGGCGGTGACGGCAGACTTCTCGGCGCAATCCGAACCGTGTACGGCAAGGATTATATAAATCATATGCAACAGGTTGTCTATTCGGAGGACGGTATAGAGGTTGCCGGATATGTGGGCACGGGAGATATTGCCCGCAAAGACCGCAGGCAGCAGGTTTTTTTCATAAACGGCAGATATATAAGCAGTAAGGTTATTTCTGCGGCATTGTCGGAGGCATTTCAAAATACTGTAATGATTGGCAAATATCCCGTTGCCGTGCTTATGCTTAAGGTCAACGGAAATTTTGTAGACGTAAATGTTCATCCCACCAAAACCGAGGTGCGTTTTTCCGACGACAAAAAGGTTTATCATTCGGTTTTTTGGGCGGTCAAAAATGCCCTCTCGGT
>JAEDEG010000127.1 GCA_016293435.1 Clostridia bacterium | reverse complement strand
AGTTCAATCTCCCACTGAAAACGTTGAATGACGCGGCTTTGCCGCTTATTGAATATAATAAGTACAAAACATACTTTGTTTTATTTATCAGAGGATGTTTTGTACCGGAGAAGGGAATGGATTTAGCAATGAAAAAATCAACCAAAATTTTAGCCGCATGCTTTTCGGTTGCGGCAGTTGCCGCAGCTGCAGGAATAATATATCTCAGTGTTAATGAAACCGGAAAAAAATTTGCATGTATTTTTGAAGATGGCAACCTGGTGCACAAAATTGACCTGACCAAGGTTACAAAGGCATATACCATAGAGCTCGAGGGTAATATTGTATTGGTAGAAAACGGTCAGATTTCTATTATTGAGGCAGATTGCCCCGATAAGCTGTGCATCAAGCAGGGCGCAATACAAAACGGTGCTCGCCCGATAGTTTGTCTGCCAAATAATGTTGTCATAAAGCTCACTGATGACGAAAACGATGTCGATATTACAGCCGGAGTATAAATCCAATGATTACTACCACACGAAAAACCGTGCTTGTTGCTCTTTTTGCCTGCGTGGCTATGGGTATCTATGTATTGGAAAGCTCAATTCCGCCTCTTGTGCCAATACCTGGAGTTAAACTTGGTCTTGCCAATATTGTTACACTCGTTGTGTTTTATACATTGGGTAAAAGGGCGGCATTTGCTCAGCTCATTATACGTATAATAATGACTGCCTTGCTGTTTGGTCATGTAATGACCCTTGCTTTCAGCGCAGTGGGAGGGATACTAAGCTTTGCGGCAGTGTTTCTGAGTGCAGTGTTTCTCGACCAATCACAGCTTTGGGCTGTGGGGGTGTTTTCAGCTTTGGCTCACAACGCCGGGCAGATTGCTGTTGCAATTTTTGTAACCGGACAATTAGCTGTCGCATATTATTTGTTAGTTTTGATTATTTCGTCAGTCATAACCGGACTTTTTACCGGTATCTGTGCAAAATATTGCATAGGTCTTATGAAAAAACTCAGATTGTTGTAAGCCGAAAATCTGCATCAATGCAACCTTTCGGCTTTAAAAATATATTTTTTTAAAAAAATTTTGTTTTTTTGCAACCTTTTGGCATGCTTCTTTGTATTATAAGTGAGAGGAGGGAATTTACCGATGGCCGAAACGGAAAACGACAGCCGTTTTAAGCGAGAAATTACCGAAAAATATTTCGACATGGTATACAGGCTTGCCCTTACCAGAACAAAGGACAAGTCGACCGCAGATGATGTGTGTCAGGAGGTTTTTCTCCGTTACATAAAGTCAGACAAGACCTTTGAGTCGGAAGAGCACATAAAAGCATGGCTCATCCGTGTTACGGTCAACTGCAGTAAAAGTGTGTTCACAAATTCATGGTTCAAAAAGACCGTCCCCCTCTCAGAAGAACTCACCTTTACCAATCCGGAGACAAGCGACCTTATTGATCAGGTCAGAAAGCTGCCGCAGAAATATTCAACCGTTATTCACTTGCACTACTATGAGGATATGTCAATCGCTGAGATTGCAGACCTTCTTAAAATGAAAGAATCCACGGTAAAATCCCATCTTTTCAGAGGCAGACAGGAACTGAAGAATTTGTTGGGAAGGAGGTGCGACTATGAATTTTAAGGACTCCTACAAATCAGCAATGGACGAAATCCACGGCGATAAAGTTCTGCTTCATTCAATATTAAACAGCGAAACAAAACAAAAGAAATCAAGCTTTGTATTAAAGCCGTCATATTCAATTGCCCTTGCGGCAATGATGATTATTACAGCTACATCGCTGTATTTCAAAACGGGTATTGAAGACCACATTCAGACAGCCCAGACCACATCTGCACAGAGCAAAACTAAGGTAACTCGCGATATAACCGCATCAACATCAGATGATGATACTTTGGAAGGGTATTTTTCAAATGAAGAAAATAAAGACACCCTAAACGCGAAAAATTCCCACGAAAAATCATCATCCCCAACCGATTCTCGCAGTAAAGACGAAAGTAACTCGGCATCACAGTCTGTAGGTAAAACGGACACTTCTTCAAAAGACAACGCCGCATCTCTTGACGATAAGCCTGTATCAGATGCCGTTTCTTCCAAAGATGCTAAAGCAGACACCACAGATGAGAAAAACTCTGATGCAAATGACGAATCGAAGGATGATTCGAAATCAGGCACAAATGTTGAAACAAAATCCACAAATAAATCGGCGGCGGCTTCTGCTCCGCTTCCGTCAACAGCCCGGACACACGACGAAAAAGTGGAAGACCCTTTGGACAAGAGCAAAAACGAAATTGATTCGGCTGCAAAAGAAGATGTTTCGGATATTCCGATAACAGCCCGTTTTTTTGAGCCCGAAAACGTGCCTGACTATGATATGCAAATTTCAGAAGATCATGCAAGTTCAGAATCGGCATCATCGGGCGGCAGTTCCGACAAAGCCGGCGTCTCGGCTGCAGACGGCAGCAGGTCGGCAGTGGGCTTGGCATTATCTGAAGAATCTATAATGAGTGTATCTGATTATTGGTCTTATTTGGGCACAAATGTTAAAATCAAAATTTCGTTGCCTGCCGATATGCAGCTTAGCATACCATCATCGGTAACGATAACAAAATCAGGCGGCAAAATAATCTCAGATGTTTTTGTGATGAATGCCGCGTCGGGTGACGGTACCGGAAGTCTTACCCTTGCAGTATCAAAGGTCAGCAATCTTGGCGTGCTGTATCCTTATGCAAAGCATTTTTCATGCGGAAATATAAAATATGCCATAACATCAAACAATATAAATCAAAATGAAATTAATGAGATAATAAATTCACTTACAAAATAGGAGGAAAAAAACTATGAAAAACTTTAATCTCAAAACTACAATTGCAAGCACAGCCTTAGCTGCAGTAATGGCAGTAGGCACAGGGGTATCGGCAAACGAGGTAAAGCCAATAAGTGCAGTTGATGAAACTCATATTATGCTCGTAAATTCCGATGTAAATCTCTATATCAACTCACTTCCTGCAAGCACCAATGCAAAAGAATTTGACGGCAAGATGATGCTTCCCCTTCGCAGCGTGTGCGAGGCTCTGGGCATGAATATCGGCTGGGATGCCGAAAGCCGCACAATCACTATCGAAAAGCTCCCGATATACATAACCTGCACACCCGATGCAGACGGATATACCTTTGCCAAAACTGCTCCACAGCTTTTGGGATCGGCTCCCGTTCTCGAAAACGGAACAACATATGTGCCCATGAACTTTGCAACCGAGATTCTCGGTGCCAAGCTCATCGAAGAAAACGGTGAAATTTCCATTATAACCGAAGCCGAAGAAGCTCCTGCATCAGATGTTAATGAAGCTGTTCTAACTTCGGTCGGCGAATCGAAAATCACTCTGTATGACATTAAATTCGGCGAGGTTGTTGCCAATATAGTTGAAGAGACAGTAATTAACGACATAGACGGCAATAAAATCGCCCTTGCCGACATTGCAGAGGGTACTCTTCTCGAAGTTAAATATGCCAATTTTATGACAATGAGCCTTCCCCCCATCACCAACGCCCTCGAAATTAAGGTTGTTTCGCAGCAGCAATACGAGGTGATGAATGAAACAGTTGTAAGCACCGAAGCAAGAGAAGGCTATACCGCCGTTACAGTAGGTGACAAAGAGAACCCCACCATGCAGACCGTTCTTAACTACCCCTCAGACAAAAAAGTTGTTAATGTTGACGGAACCGATGCAGAGCACACAGCTCTTGCAGAAGGTACCAAAATTATTGCAGTGGCTTCCACAAATTCTACCAGAAGCATTCCTGCTCAGAGAAGTGCATATTTTATCAGAATAGCTGAATAATTTTTAGGCTGTTTACAAAAAAACCCCATACAGAAATTTCAAAAATCTGTATGGGGTTTTTGTAGGTTTTAATGCAAAATATCGCTTTTATTCTCATTCCTGAAGCTTGCCGTCAATGTAATACAGTCTTGTAACTCTCGGCATAAAGGTGCACACCACCTCATAATTAAAGCTGTGGCACATTTCGCCGAGCATTTCGGCACTGAGAACCTCATCCCTGCTTGTTCCCATTATAACTGCGTGCATACCCACAGTCACATCTTCAATATTTGTAACATCAACCATTATCTGATCCATGCACACCTTGCCGACTATGGGAGCTTTTTTGCCGTTTATCAGCACATAACCCACATTTGTTAGGCATCTGTTGTAGCCGTCGGCATATCCTATGCACACAGTTGCAATTTTGCGTTCAGATGATGCTTCATATATGTGACCGTAGCCGATTTTGAAGCCGGCGGGAACTGTTTTTATATGAACCACATGGCTCACAACCTCCATTGCAGGTATGAGCTTTATTTTTTCTTTGTCCATTTCGTCGGAGGGATAAAGTCCGTAGAGTGCAATACCCAGTCGACACATATTGTACTGCTTTTTAAAATCCATTGTTCCCGCACTGTTGCAGATGTGCTTTATGGGGATGTTTATTCCTCTTTTTTCAAGAAGCTCAATGAATTTGTCAAACATTTCAGTTTGCTGATTGGCATCTGCTTTGTCATAGCAGTCGGCGCAGGCATAGTGGCTGAACAGACCCTCAAGCTCAATGCTGTCAAGCTCGGCAATCTGCTTTACCGAATCTGCGCCATCGTTGTCGGGCGTAAAGCCAATTCTGCCCATGCCTGTGTCAACGGCAATGTGAACCTTGGCTTTTTTGCCCTTTGCATTTGCAGTGTCGGAAAGAAGCTTTGCTTCATCACAGTTATATATGGTAGCTGTAATGTCATAATCTATAAGACTTTCAAACAGCAGCGGATTTGTATGCGAAAGAATCAGAATAGGCTTTTTTATTCCGACCTTTCTAAGTACAATCGCCTCATCAATGCTTGCAACTGCAAAATAATCTACTTCATTTTCTATATATCTTGCAACCGTCTCGCTTCCGTGACCGTATGCATCAGCCTTTACAACAGCCATGGTGAGAACACCGTCGTTGATGCATGATTTTAGCTCGTCAAGATTATGTCTTATTGCGCTTAGGTCTATAGCAGCAAAGCTCCGGCAATATTGACGGTATATATGTTTTGATGTCATGATGATACTACCTTTCTGAGATAATTTCGTAAACCGGCTTGATTGCAATGCCTTCCTTTTGGAGAGTATCGCGTATTTTCTCTACAAAGATAAGCGCTTTTTCGCTGTCGCCATGCACGCATACCGAATCCGGGCAGATTTCTATTTCGTTGCCGTTTATGGATGTAACGCTGTGTTTTTTTATCATTCCCACAACGCGGCTCACTGCCTCGGCTTCATCCTTTATCATAGCACCGGGCTTTGTGCGTGCCACAAGTGTGCCATCGTCCTCATATGCTCGGTCGGCAAACACCTCTGCCGCATATGGCAGACCGAGCTTCTTTGCCTGATTTATCATTTCGCTGTTTGCAAGACCCATGAGTATAAGCTCAGGATTGTATTCATAAATTCCCTCGCATATTGCAGCTGCAAGTGCGGCATCCTTTGCCGCCATGTTATAGAGTGCACCGTGGGGTTTTACATGCTGCATTTTTATTCCGGTTGCCTTGCAAAAAGCATCAAGAGCTCCCACCTGATAGATAATCATGTTTTTAATATCCGAGGGAGCCACATTCATATTTCTTCGGCCAAAGCCCACAAGGTCATTAAACCCCGGATGTGCACCAATTGCAATGCCGTTTTCTTTGCAAAGCAAAGCGGTTTTTGCCATCACAGTCGGGTCACCGGCATGAAACCCGCAGGCAACATTTGCAGATGAAACCATGGGGATAACATCCTCGTCTCTGCCTATTTTATATGCTCCAAAGCTTTCGCCAAGGTCACTGTTCAAATCTATAGAATACATATTTATCAATCCTTTAAGAGTGAATTTTTAACATCTGTTATAAACATATGCCCCGGTGCGTGAGATATCGCGATGGGGGGCTTTGCGCTCATAACCACCGATTGAGGTGTAACACCGCAGCACCAAAAAACAGGAATTTCGCCGTCCTTTATTGTAACCGAATCACCAAAGTCGGGCTTTGATATATCCTTGATGCCGATTTTTTCGGGATCACCAATGTGAATCGGTGCACCGTGTACTCTCGGCATCGAAGCAGTGATGCTTGTAGCCCTTATTGCCTGATCTGCCGGCATGGGGCGCATGCTTACCACCACCTTACCATGGAAAATACCTGCTTCTATGCAGTCGATATTTGTCATATACATAGGCACATTTCTGCCCTCTTCAATGTGTCTCACCGGCACGCCCGCCGAAAGAAGCTCGCCTTCAAAGGAGAAAGAGCATCCAATCAGAAAATACACAAAATCGTCTCTCCAAAGATGACTCACGTCAGTGTATTCACCGGTCATTATACCGTGTTCCCACACTCTGTATCGTGGAATGTCGGTTGCAATGTCTGCATTTTCCGCCATTATTTTTACAAGTCTGCTGCCCGTATCACCTACCTCCAAAATGGGGCAGGGCTTTGGGTTTCTTTGTGTAAACAGCAAAAAATCATATGCCTGCGCCATAGGAAGAACCAAAAGGTTGCCCTGAGCATATCCGTCACACATTCCCGAGGTTTGACCGGTTATTTTACCTTCTCTTATGAGCTGTCTTACCTTTGCGGGAGACATTTTTGAATAATCCATAATTATCGATCCTTCCATATAGAATAAAGCATCCTGTATTGTATAGCTTTAAGCTTCTTATCTTCTTTCTTTTTAAGCACTATGGCATCTTTTTCGCTAATCGGCTCAAAGCGAATTTTTGTACCCGGTCGTGCCTGAGCAATGATTTTGAGGTCTGTGCTGATAACGTTTGCTATTTTTGCATAGCCTCCGGTTGTTTGGCGGTCTGCCATCATAATAATCGGCGTACCAGATGCGGGAATCTGCACTGCACCGGTAGCAATACCGTCGGAGATAATGTCAACTCCGTTTTTGTTTTCTATCTTCTCGCCGTCAAGCCTTATTCCCATACGATCAGATTTTTCAGATACCGTATATTCACTTGTTAAAAAGGTTTGCATACCCTTGTCGGTAAAATAATCATCCTGAGGTCCTGTCACAACTCTCACGGTGACGCAATCAGGATAGGTGTTTTCGGGCTCTGTACTTCGCTCGCCTATGAGCCTTAGGTCAATGATTTGGCGCAGTGGCAGCTCATCGCCCGCACGCAGCTTTCTGCCGTCAAAACCGCCCAGCCTGCATTTTAAATTGGTCGACATACTTCCCATAACCGGAGCAATGTCAAATCCTCCTGCCAC
>JAEDEG010000126.1 GCA_016293435.1 Clostridia bacterium | reverse complement strand
TGGCTGATTCCGCTATGGTTTCAGCCTATTTTTTTGCACAAAAAATCGAGGACTTTCATCCTCGATTTTCATGGGGAGTTTTGAAACACCCCCATCTTAATTTAGTTATAAACAAAGCTGTTCAAAGCATGCAAAAGCACGTTTTGAACAGCTTTATTGTTTTATTCTTCAACCGTCATCTTTGATATTACAACATCCTTAAGAGGCTTATCGTTTTCGTCGGTACCTGCAGAAAGGAAGGTATCAACAACCTCCATCCCCTCTACAACCTCACCGAAGGCTGCATACTCACCGTCGAGGAAGGATGCATCGTCATAGCAAATAAAAAACTGTGAAGAAGCCGAGTTGAAATCCTGAGACCTTGCCATAGACACAACTCCACGCTTATGAGAGAGGGTATTTTCGTATCCGTTTGCCGAAAATTCACCCACAATCCTGCGATCTGAGCCGCCCATACCTGTACCCTCCGGGTCACCGCCTTGAGCCATAAAGCCTGCAATAACTCTGTGGAAGGTGAGACCGTTATAAAAGCCTTCACGCACAAGATTAAGAAAGTTTTGAGCACTCTGAGGAGCAACATCGGGATATACACAAATGGTAAAGCTCTGTCTGTCGTCCATTGTAACCTTAACGTTGGTGCGCTCGGTATCGGTTATCGGAAGGGGCTCGGGAACCGATGTGCTGTTTGCCTCGGGTTTGTCAACCTGAGCTGTTTCTGCTTGTTCGCTCTGCGAGGTTTGCGACGCAGGAGGTGCAACATGAGAATTTATAATTGCCCGAACAATAAATACAAGTGCAATTGTAAACACAAGTATTACAGCTACCAATATTATGTTTTTGTTTTTTTCATCTTTCTTTGACATGAAAATGCATCTCCTTAGTTATTTGATAATATGTGATTGAGTACCGCAAAGGCGTTTATATATTCATCCGATTTTTTTTCGCTGTGGTTGCGCACAGCAATATACAGAGAATCGCATTGTAAATTACACTCCTGCAGATATTTGTTGCCGTCCACCGAAATTGCACAAACCTCGCCGTTTGCTCCGAGGTATCTTTTTTCTTCGGGAACATTAAAGCTGTCGGCAATCTGAGTCAGATCATAGAAGAACTCATTGTCCTTATAGGAATATATCGTTTCTTTGTCGAGAATAAAAAGTGTGCTGTTGCCGCCGACCATCTCTACCTGAATTTTCTCAAGAGCACCGGTCTCTATAATATCTCGCATGTCTTGCGGCACAAATATATGCATAAACTCGGCATTTGGATCATTGCCCTCAGATACAAGCTCCACATCATTTTTTATTCTTTTTATAAACTCATCACCCGACACATCACGCACTCCGCTTATATGGAGCACTTCAAAATCCGTAACGGAGCCGTATGAGCACTGAGAAACAGCAAAGGCTATAAAAAGAATCAATGCAATTAGAGAAAATATTTTCCATTTGTTGTAGTGCCAAAAATTTTTGAATCCGCCTTGTGAATTAAACATATGTTCTTCTCCAAATCGTTTTTGTCTTGCTGTTTTGGTACAAAAGCAATTATAACTGATTGCAGCCAAATAGTCAATAAAGATTTTGTTAATATATTGTAAACTTTTATCAGATAACCATACCGCCGTTGGGGCTAATAACCTGACCCGTAATAAAGGAGGAATCGTCGGATGCAAGATAAAGAGCGAGAGAAGCAATCTCCTCTGCCTTACCTATGCGGCAAAGCGGAGTTTCATCACACAGTGCGTCCATATCTTCGGCACAAAGATGGGAATTCATCTCGGTATCGATAACTCCGGGAGCAATACAGTTGACACAAATTCCCGACGGACCGAGCTCTTTTGCAAGAGCTTTTGTATAGCCGATGACTGCAGCCTTGGAAGCACTGTAGAGCACCTCACACGATGCTCCGGTTATCCCCCATATAGACGAAAGATTTATAATTCTGCCCCACTTTTTGGATACCATATAATCATAAACACACCTTGTTGTGTTATACACAGATCCAACGTTGTTATTAAACATTGTATCCCAATCGGCGCGGGTTGTGTCGCAGAGCATCTTTTGCTGAGCTATGCCGGCATTGTTTATAAGAATATCAACACCGCCGAAGGCTGCAGTTATATCTGCAACCGCCAAGCTTACCGCATCAAAATCAGAAACATCACATTTCAAAACAAAAATACTTTTGCCTCTGCACATGTCCATAAGCTCTTTTGCAGCGGCATTGTCAGATTTGTACAGTGCAGCAACGTTATAGCCTTTTTGCAAAAAGGCGAGGGTACAAGCTCTGCCAATCCCCCGTGTTCCACCTGTAATAAGAACTGTTTTTTTCATTAATATAAGCACCTCTAAGACAACCGGAAAGCATTGATGCCCGGTTGTACCTTTGTTAAATTAAGCTGAATTTTTTCATCTCAGCCTTTAAAAATTCAAGATTTTTTTCTTCCATTTCAAAAAGAGGAAGCCTTAAAAGCCCTGCATCAAAGCCCATAAGATTCATCGCTGTTTTTACCGGAATCGGGTTAACCTCACTAAACAGAGCCTTTATAAGATTATAAAATTTCACCTGCATTTTTCCGCCTGCGGCATAGTCGCCGTTTATACAAAGCTCACACATTTTGGCGGTTTCGGAAGGCATAATGTTGGAAAGAACCGAAATAACGCCTTTTGCGCCAACGCTCATCATGGGAACAACGATATCATCATTGCCCGAATAAACATCTATCTTATCTTGGCATCGAGAAATTATTTCAACAGTGCGTGCAAGGTTGCCGGTAGCTTCTTTGATTGCAACTATATTTTCTATTGAAGAAAGCTTTTCAACGGTCTCGGGCTTTATGTCAGAGCCGGTTCTCGACGGAACGTTGTATAAAATGGCGGGAAGGTCGGTCGAGGCGGCAAGAGCCTTGTAGTGCTCATAAAGACCTCGTTGAGTGCTTTTGTTGTAGTATGGAGCAACCCAGAGCAGAGCATCTGCCCCTCGTTTTGCCGATTCTTTGTTCATCATTATTGCATGGGCTGTATTGTTACTGCCGGTACCTGCGATAACAGGCACGCGGCCTTTTGCAGCGCTTACCGCACACTCAATTGCATCGAGATGTTCACAATCTTCAAGCGTGGGAGCTTCGCCCGTTGTGCCACATATAACAAGGGCACTGACAGAGTTTTTAATCTGAAAATCAATTATCTTTTCCAGAGCATCAAAATTAACCCCCCTTTCGTTTATGGGAGTAACAAGAGCTGTAGCGCATCCGTTAAAAATAGTTTGCTTCATAATATGCCTCTCCTTTCAAGTATTAAATTATATTCATGATATATCGTATATTTGACAAAATCTTAACCTTTTGATTAAACAATTTGCCAACCAAAAAGGTCTTTTAATTCTTCTTTTTCAAATACAATGTCTGCTCCTCTCATTGAATCAGCAATCTGCTCTGTATTGCTTCCGCCAATAATCGGATACACATCGGGACAATCAAAAGAGCACATAGCTGCGCATATGGCAGATGCAATACTGCATTCATATTTAGCCGAAAGCTTTTTGAGAACATCAAGCCTTTTGAGATTTTCTTCACACAAATAGCGACCCTTGGATTTTGGCGATAGTCCGTCTTCACCTTTTGACGCCATCTTTGAGAAAAATCCCTTTGCCTGAGAGGCATATGCCGCAACAGGAATATTATTTTTGCCATAGTATATGAAGGACTCTTCATCCATATCCACCAAAGTGCGGTCAGCATCTCCGCCCGGGGCTATAATTGCAGGGCTGAACCTTATCTGACTGCCCTCAAAGCCGCAAAGCCCGTGAGAGGATGCATATTTGTTGGCTTCGTCCACTCGGCTCATCTTCCAGTTTGAAGCACCAAAGCGTTTGATCTTGCCCTCGCGCACAAGCCTATTCATTGTTTCTATGATCTCGCCTGCCTCGCGCGATTCGTCATCACGATGCAACCAGTAAAAGTCTATACATTCAATATCAAGTGCCCTGAGGCTTTCCTCAAGATCAGAGCGAATATCCTCTTCCGAAAGCCTTGGGACATCGGGAGCCGCCTTTGACGGGAATGCGCCCTTGGTTGAAAGAAAAAGCTCTTTGGGTCTGCGGGATTTGAGCCACTCCCCTATCACCCTTTCGGCCTCGCCATCGGCATAAAGCCTTGCCGTATCTATGTGACACCCACCAAACTCGCAGTATGTGTCCATTATTCTAAAAGAATCTTCTTTGGAAATAGTATCGCCAAAATAAGCTGTTCCCAATAGAATCTTCGAGCTTTTTTTACCTAAAGTACATGAATATCTCATTTTGTTACTCCTATTAAATAAATTTGGTGATTATGCGCATATCGTAAGGATATGAACATAATCCGTCTTCAAGCTTCACTACCAAAGCTTTTATCTTGCCGTTTTGAAAATGAATACGTCATATTTCATGTATGTAACAGCTTTTATTATACAACAATCACACATTGTCCGGAAGTGAAGTTTTTAGTTCTGCCAGATGAGCGTCGATGCTGATATCCCCCAATGTCCATGTGCCGCTGTCATACTCTGCAACGGTTACCGATGCATTTGAAACCCAGGGTATTTGCTGCATTTTGTCAAGCGAGCCAAACTGTATAAGGCTCTGGACTGCACGGATTGGCGTAGCATGAAGTGCAACGGCTACCGTTTTGCCCGGGTTTTTTCGGGCAATTGAACCAAGAGCATTAAACACCCTATCGGCAAGCTCCCGCACAGATTCTCCTCCGGTACACCTTGCTCTGCCAATATCATTAAGCCACACATCAAAATCTTCGGGATATTTATTTCGCAAATCGTCAAACCTTTCGCCCTCCCATTTGCCGGCATATATTTCACGAAGATTTTTGTCGGTGATAACGTTGGTAACGAGCAAATCGGCAAGAGCTTTGGCGGTTTTATATGCACGTTTTAGGTCACTGGAGTATATTTTGTCTATGTTATAGTTAGAAGCTATATATCGGGCTGTAAGCTCCGCCTGATGCTGCCCTCTTCCTAACAAATCGGGATCAATCTGACCGGCAAATCTGCTATGGCGATTTGCTTCGCTTTCGCCGTGTCGTATCAAAAGTAAGGTTGTCATTATGTTGTTCTCCTTTGGCTTTTATATATTATATTTGATTTGCTTGTTTGATAAAGCTCTGTAATTTGTACCTGAGTATGCCGCAAAGATTCTTCAAAAAAAGAACTTAAAGCTCCGTCATTCCGTTGTCAGCCTAACAAATATCAACACTAATATCATTCAAAACTTTATATTTCTTATTGTTATTAGCTAATGTGTTTTTTTGTTCTACTCTACTTGTTTCATTATCATCATTTAGTACAATTCCATCTTTCTCTTCCTCGTCTGCATTTAAAGAGTCCCTATGCTGAATATTAAACACACCTCTCTTATCTAGTTTTCTAACACCTGCTGTGGAAAATATCCAAGTCCACAACACATAAGGTCCGCCCGATGATTTGCTGCCAAAAGCTATAAACTCAATCATAACAAGTAAGTTGATACCATAACACAACAACGTAAACTTCTTTTTGCAATTCAACACCATTCGACATTTCGACACATAAGGTTTAGTTGCAAACTTTTTTTAGCGAAAAAATTACTTATCCTTACTAACAAAAAACAAACCCTCTCCAATTCCCATTTTTCCACCATTTTTTAAATGAGTTTTATAGGCTTTTTGAATGAATGTTTTCTCCGGCAATTTATCAGGGCACCTTTCCATAGTATCAAATATACGCCATAAGTTATTAAAACTTTTATCTGTATATTCGTTAATTATTTCAAATCTAGACATAAAACGATATGTATTTGATTTTTCATACAGAATATTTTTATTTTCCGGATATAAAAGCCAAGAACGGCAGTAAAATGGAACATCCAGTTCAAATTCATCTTTAAAAAATTCCTTGGCCATAAAAAAAGCATCATCACAACTCTTTTCATCAAGTGGCTTTAAACTTCTTGGAATATGTATATTTATAACTTTGCTTCCAGGCGTAAGGACTCTTCCGCCATTCGCATAATTTTTATCAAAGTTTATTAATTCAAACTGAAGTCTGCCAAAAGTAAATCTTGTTAAGTTAAAAAAGCCAACAAACCAGTATGCCACAAAACTACCAACTATATTGTACACAAGCTTACACTCATCCAGTTTGTATTTCAAGTCAAACATATTGCCTTGAAAAATTTCGGAAGATATTCCCTTTTCAGCATATACTTTTTCTGCCCTTTCAGAAAGGCATACAAAGATTAAAAACTCAACTGTAAATTCATGCAAATATAGAGTTGCAGCTATTTCATCAGCAATAGCAATTATTTTTTCATAATCGCAATCAATACTTTTATTATACAATTCCATTGCCTGATTAAGTAATGCAAAAGCTTCAGAATTATTCGTTATTTTTTCATATGTATTAATTAAAAATTCTGAATCTTCCTTGTTGTAATTATAGAATTCAAAGAAACCCTGAATATAATGTTTTAAACTCATCTTTATACCTCCTGCTAAATTTTCTTCTCCCCATTTTTGCATATATTCGTGCAATCTTTCGGCCGCCCATCTTCTGAACCTGGTTGCAACTTGAGACTGAACTCTATAACCAAGTGCAATAATCATATCAAGATTATAATGTGCTGTGTTCAATAAGCGGCAAAGCCGCGTCATTCAACGTTTTCAGTGGGAGATTGAACTCCCACTGAAAAAATTAAATGTCACCCGCCGCCTATAGAGGCGGGGGACATCTTAATTTAGTTATAATTTTTTCCATCAGCAGCAGTTGTTCGGAATTTCCGAACAACTGAATTTTCATCCAATTCTCCATCCGTCAATATATTTTTTATATGCTCACTTATATTTGATTTGCTTGTTTGATAAAGCTCGGTAATTTGTGCCTGAGTAAGCCACAAATCATCTTCAGAAAAACGAACAGAAACTTTTGTTATTCCGTTGTCGTCCTGATAAATAACCATATTATTATCATTCATAGCTTTATACCTCTTTTTCTCATATTTTTGCCTTTTTACACGCCATTCGACATAATTCGACTTTTGTCAAGTCAGGAGAAAAATGAATAACGGGAGCTACTAAATTATCTATAAAAATTCCACTGATTTCTACTGAACAAATTCATTTAAAGCCCATGAGAATACCGGATCTTCTAGCTCCCGATAGTATATGTAAATATCAAAATCGACAAACTATTATTTTAAATTGTGTGGACTTGACATGAGTAAAAATACAACGAAATTGTCTTATCTTATTTCAGTAAATGTTCTTATTATTTTTGATAATTTTTCACTCACTGTTTTGTGTCCGATTCTAAGC
>JAEDEG010000018.1 GCA_016293435.1 Clostridia bacterium | reverse complement strand
GTTCAATCTCCCACTGAAAACGTTGAATGACGCGGCTTTGCCGCTTATTGAATACTTTTAAATAAAAACAATATAGGTGGTGTACCAATGAAAAAATTTGAATTTAAAAAAACTGCAGCGTGTGCATTATGCACCGTTTTGATGTGTGCAAACGGTGTATCGGCAAATCCCGGAAGTGCGGATGACCCGCTCATTACTCTTTCGTATGTGAATGATGTTTTGATTCCGCAAATTAAAAGCTATGTCGACACCCATTCGGGCTTGCAGGCTGCTATTTCAAACGGTGTGTACAATGTGGTGAATGTGTCGAAGGGGCAGATTATTGTGGGCGGTCAGAGCTGTCACATGATTATGCGAACCGGATCCGGATCAGCTATTGCAGGGGTAGGCGGCGGAATTGCCGATGTAACCGGCGGAACCGACCTGAAAACAGGCACCCCAATTCCGCTGAACCATGAGCTTATTTTTCCTCTTGATGACGGCAGAGGTATAAAAATGGAAACTGACGCAATTGTTATGGTTAAGGGAATATATTCGGTACGAAACGGTTAATTTGTTGCATAAAATTTAAAAGCTGCGGACTGTGTGCCGCAGCTTTTTTGATGTTTTGGATATTTTTTAGATATTGATTTTTTCTCTGTCATTTTTCTGTCTTTTGTGTACATTCTTCAAAGGCATCTGCCTTTGCATAAAGAAAAAATGTGCGCTTATATTTAATGTGCGCTTATATTTTTATTCGGCTATCATTTCTCCTATTTTTACAACATTTCCGGCTCCCATGGTAATGATTATATCACCCTTTTGAGCAGCCTTTTTTATAAATTCCGCTATTTCTCCAAAATCGGGCATATATCTGCTGTCGGGTATCCGCGCACTAAGCATGGCTGAATTTATATCGCCGGGGTCTTTTTCTCTTGCGGCATAAATATCGGTAACAATAACTCTGTCTACCCTTGAAAGCACCTTTACAAAATCATCAAACAGTGCCTTGGTACGAGTGTAGGTGTGGGGCTGAAAAATGCACCACACGGTGTTGTGCTTTATCTTTTTGACAGATTCAAAGGTTGCCTCTATCTCAGTGGGATGATGAGCATAATCGTCTATAATCAGCGCACCGTTGCAAATGCCCTTTTTTTCAAACCGACGTTTGGTACCCCTAAAGCCCTCGAGACCTTCTACTATAGCATCGACAGGTATTCCCATGGCAACAGACGCCGCAAAAACGGCTGTGGCATTGAGCACATTGTGTCTTCCGACAACACTTAAGGTAAGAGCTGCCGCCTTTTCGCCGCTTTTCCAAATTTCAAAGGATGGATAGCCAAAATCATCAAAGCTGATGTTTTGTGCACGATATTCTCCTCCATTGATGCCGTAGGTTATGGGTTTTGCCTTTGCCTTGGAAAGACAGTCACACACATTGGCACTGTCGGCAAGGGCAACAAGCACACCGTCTGAGGGAATGAGAGCAGCAAAATCGGTAAATGCGGTTTTGATATCGTCTAAATCCTTATAATAATCGAGGTGATCCTCCTCGACGTTGAGAATTATGCCGACAGTGGGAAAAAAATTCAGAAAGCTGCGGCAATACTCACATGATTCGGTCAGAAAATAATCGCTTTTGCCTATACGGAAATTGCCGTCTATTATATCGAGCTCTCCGCCGACCATAACCGTGGGGTCAAGGCAGGCTTTCATGAGGACATAGGTCATCATTGATGTGGTTGTGGTTTTGCCGTGGGTGCCTGCAACAGAAATTGCCTTTTTGTAATTTTTCATTATGCGACCGAGCATAACCGCTCTCGACACTGTTTCTATGCCGAGCTCGCGTGCCCTTTGCAGCTCGGGATTGTCGTCTTTTATGGCGGCAGTGTAGACCACCAAATCCGGATTTTGGATATTATCGGCACTGTGACCCAAATAAATTTCGGCACCGAGAGACTTTAGCTGAGCAGTGGATTTTGACGAGGCATTGTCGGAGCCCGAAACTCTTACCCCGCTGTAAATGAGCACCTTGGCTATAGCACTCATGCTTATGCCGCCAATACCTATAAAATGTACATATGTTAATTTATTCAAAATTTATACAACTCCTCATATTAATGTAATAAAATTATACACCATTGATTACCAAAAATAAACATTAAACTTATACAAAAATTATTTTTTTTAATGTGTAATATATCAAAAAAAGGATACAATAAACATTGTTCAAAGAATTTTTGACATTACGGAGGTAATCACCATGGATATAACCGATATAAGAATAAGACAAATCACACATGATGAAAAAATGAAGGCAGTAGTCTCGGTAACCTTTGACAATTGTTTTGTTGTGCACGACATAAAAATAATCGGCGGCCCCGACAGACTTTTTATTGCAATGCCGAGCCGCAAAACTCCCGACAACGAATATAAGGATATTGCTCACCCTATCAATATGGAAATGAGAGAGCTTATGCAGGACAGAATTTTGGAAAAGTACCATTCTACACTGGTAGAAGACAGTATGATGAACTAAAACCGGAATTCACTTTTTTGTTTTGAACGGTTAAAAAAACAGTGCTCATAAAATTTATGAACACTGTTTTTTAAAATCAACTTTGATGTCAGTCCTTAATCAAAACTATTACCTGTGCATCGTTATCTTCTACAATTGCAAAAAGCTTTGTTGCATCATTGCCATAATAGCTTGCGGCCTTTATATCCTCGCTTTCGGCAGGATATATATAACCGGATTTGCGGTCATAAAGATACATATTTTGACCGTCGGATTTAAAGAGCTTGACATTTAGAATGTCATTTCCCACATTTACATATATTTTGTCTACCATCTGATTGCTGAAATAATCATACACGTTATATTTGATATCCTCTACCATACCGTAGATATTATCATCGCCGGTATAGTCGGCAAGTCCTTGTACGGATGCCTTGTAGCGTATGCTTGCAATTTCGTTTAGAGAATTGGTGGTAAACTGAATGAGGTCACCCTTCAAGAGTTTTTTTGCCTGAGAATATGCAAGGGAGTCGGATGGAACCTCGTAGGTTTCTTTTTCGGAGCCGTTTAGAAGCTCTATCACACAAACCTCGTCTTGATCTTCGTTGAATTTGGTCGAAACCTTGCCTACAATACAGATATCGTCATCCATGGGAATAACGGGGGGCAGACTCGAATCCATATCTGCCTTTACAATGATAATATCCATAGGCTCGGCATTGGCTTCTTCGCTGCCGTATTCATTTTCGGTGATTCCGTTTACACCGTATACCTTGTAGCTTGATTCATCGGTTATGGTAACCCTTACACCATAGTCGTCATCATCCCTTACCGCGTTTGGCACACACACAACCTGGGTGTTGTCATCCTTTATAAAGCCTCTTGTTGCTTTTATGCCGCCAAATGAGAAAATTTCGGCATTAAATTCATATGAGGAGAAACTTGAAGGAAGTGAATATACATTTATGGCATTTATCTCACCATCGGAATTGAGCGTATATCCCGCAACCTTGCCCTTTAACATTTCGGGAAGGATATCGTCAGAATTTCTCTTTACACCTTGAGCATCAACGGGGTTATCACCGAACTTGACCGAGCTTGCCAGTGTGAAAACCATAGCGTCATTGTTTTGGAGATAATAAGAAATTGTCTCATCGCCGTTTGTCACCTTAACATTCTTTTTGGGTTCGGAGCCGGTTATAATGCTGATTTTTAGGCGGGAATCCATAGAGCCGGTTTGGGTTGCATCTGATATGTAGCCGTAGCTGAATTTGTCGGGAGCAGCACCGAAGGTACCTATTGCATAACCGAAGGCATCCACTGCAAACACGCCCTCCATACCCAAATAGGGAGAAAAAAGAGGATTGCCGTTTGTATCCTTACCTATGGGATAAGTGGATTCGCCGATTGTAATTTTGTCGGAAGAAATGCCGCTTACAGAGCCTTCTGCTCTCTCTTGGCTTATTATGAGACGTACAAAGCTGTCGTCGGAATTGCCGATTATAGACACTGCGTCACCGGCATTTATGCTTTCAAATGAAATTTCACTGCCGTCACTGCCTTCAATGACGTATTCCTTTTCATCATCGTCAAAATCTGCAGCAAATCCGTTTCTTCCGTGATAGGTACGGTTGTTATCAAAGTATATTGCATTGTTTGCCTCGGATACGCTTTTTACAACAAAGCTTTCGGCTCTTGTTACAGAAACCACATCTATTGTACCGTTGTTGTTGTTATCGATAAGAGTATATTCTCCGAGATGAATTTCAAAGCTCCGAGGAGGAGTAATTCTGTCTCCGTTTAAAAGCACTGCGGCATCAGAATCGAGCTTATAGGATTTTTCTTTGTCGTTTGAGTCAATATAGGTTATTTTGTCATCGCTATATTTGGTGTCGGCTGCCTGAAGTGTGTATATTTTGTTGGTGCCGGCTTCGGGAGCAATGCTCGTCACGGTTTTGGTGCTGCCCGATACCGTGTAGTATACATCAACCTTTTGACCGATATATTCATCATAGCTTTTTGCTGATCTGAAAAGCTTGTCATCAACCTTTATGTAGCCATCGGCCGATTCACGGGCAAAATCGAGACTGATATTGCCGCTTTCGGTGAGTATGCCGCTGTAAACCTGTGTATCTCTGATGCGGGAAAGCTTTTGAAACAAGGTTTCGGACGAAAGCTCATATTTGTCGCTGCCATATACCGGCTCAAGGGGATAAATGTCGAGAGCGTTGTCTACAAGAGCTGCAACCTCGGCTCTGGTGAGAGGCTCATTGCCAAATTCAACACCCTTGGTAAGTCCGATCGAACCACCCATTGCAAGGTAGCTGCCCGGATAATCCTTTGAGGTCATTGCCGCTTCTCTGCCGAGAGCACAAACCATGATTTTTACTGCCTCGGGATAGGTTACGCTGTCTTCGGGAGCAAAAATGCCGTCTCCCCTGCCGTTTATGAGACCCATGTCGGAGGCTGTGGATACATGACCGCTTGCCCAGTGTTCAAAAGGTACATCACTAAACATTGTGCTGCTTTGGGGTGACGAAAAAATGCCAAGCATTCTGAGCGCAACAGCAGTAAATTCGGCACGGGTTATATTATCATCAGGTCTGAAATCGCCGTCTGCCACATTGCCCATGATGCCTATGCCGCTCACGCGCGATATTGCACCTTCATATTGTGATTGGGCAAATACCGAAAGCGAGGTCATAAGACTTATACAAAGAAGCAGACTTATGAGTTTTTTCATTTTTAAACCGCCTTTCGTAATAAAATGAATTATAGAATTGTTGTCATATAACTCGGAGCATATCTCCAGGGCTTGTTAAGACCTGTTGCGATTGTCTCCTCGAGCTCTTCAATTACCTTGCGCTCATTATTGCAGTATTCTCTGATTCGGTCTGCGGCATAGTCGAGACGAATATCAATACCGCCAAAGCGCTGAGCATACACCTCAAAGCCAAAGGGCTTATAATTGCGGTGCCAATTATCGGAAAAGACTTTATAAAATTCTTTGTATTTTTCTTTCAAATCGGGGATCACATTGTTTGCAATATTTAGCATATAGTCCTTATTGCCTGCTTTGTATTCCTTTTGGAGATTTAGCACAAGGTCTGCCTTGATTTTTACAATTTCAAAGATAAGTGTATAATATCTGTTACATTCGTGATCCCTGTATTTTGAGAGTACACTGAGAGAATTTTGATATACCGAAACGGTTTCTTTATAATCTATATCCCAGCACAAAAGATTGATGAGAGGGTCGCAATAGAACAAGCCTCTGCCAATTGCATCGGCACCCATGTGCCCCAGGTGAAAAGCAGACACGGCATCAATATAGTCACTGCCTGCACCTATGATATGGCATGCCGCAGCATAGATATCTTCATGAGTACATTTCTTGCCCTTGTAGCAAAATTCGGAGAACACACAAAGACCGTCAAATGCCTTGAAAAAGTCGGTCTCGCATCCGCCGTTGCCCCACATGGTGGCAATTACGGTTTTGACTCCGTGGTCTATTGAGCACAAAAGTGCAGGCTCCATGGTCCTTAGAGTATATTCAAAATTGGGCACAAAGCCGTCCCATGTCCACACACCGCCGGCAAAGCAAACCGTGTTGGGCATACGTTTGTATTGAATAAACTTTTTGTCATAATAATCATAATAATCGTGATAGTAGTCCCAAAACACCATTTCAACATCTTTGGGCGCGCCGGCCAATGCATAGTCCGGAATTACGGCATCGGGCTCATAGTAGTAGTTTGGGTCATCGCTTCCGAGATACATGTCGCTCCACATCATCGGCTCATAGCCATATTTTTTGGCAATGGAAAGCACCCTTGTCAAATGACTGTTGAAAATGTCAAGGCTCTTTTCAAGGCCGTGTTTTTTGAGATATTTGCCAAGTCCCAAGCAATCCGCTTCGTCCATGCCAAGGTGGATGCGGTTGGAACGAAAGCATTCTCTCATGGTTTTTATTTCGGCTTCTATAAACTTGTAGGTTTTTTCTTCGCCGGGCAGAAGAACGAATGAATTTTCGGCAAAATCGGAGGCTTCGCCCCATTTTATGTAGTTTGAAAGATGGGCGAGAGTTTGTATGCAGGGAATGAGCTCAACGCCCATTTCATATGCATAGTCGTCCATTTCTTTTAGCTCTGCATGAGAATATCTGCCCCTGAGGTAGCCAAACATGGGATATCCCTCAAGCTCATATATATCTTCGGTATAGAGCATGAGCATATTTAGACCGAGAGCGGCAACGCGGTCGATATATCTCTTTACGGCTTCGGGCTTCATAACACCGCCGCGAGACATATCGATCATGGGACCGCAGGTGTCGAACACGGGCTTTTCGGATATTTCAAAGCTTGTCTCACCCTTTGACACCTTCATGGAAAGCAGAAACAGTGCACGAGCCTTTTGAACCTTTGTTGAATATCCTATCACAGCATCGTTGCCGCTTAAGGATACATACACTCCGTCAAAATCTTTTTCGAAAATATTGCCGCTGAATGTGAAATTTGTTAGTGCAAAAATTTTATCCTTTATTTCCATTATATTTCTATCCTCAATATTTTGATATATAATTTTAAACAGCCGAATCGGGGCGGAGATTATCCGCCCCGCCATGGTTTGACCGGCTTTTGTGTCAATTATTGTGCCGGAAAGGCTGATGTTTCAACAGGTGTAAGACCTGCATCACCCCAAATGAAAATCTGCTGCTGTGCATTTGCGGGAGCTTCTTTGAGGTTTATGGCTGCCGTGTATTCTTTGTGAGCAAATTTGTTAAGACCGAGAGATACAACATCTATACCAACAAGCTTTTTGATTCCGTTTTCGACAGAATAGATTGCATATGCGAGCATACCGCCTCTTTCGCCTGCAGAATCACCTGCAACAACGGTTACGGTTGCGGTGTTGTCACCTGCTGCAGCTGTGCCGCCGTTGGAATATGCAACATCGGTTGCCATTATTGAAGAAATTGCCGATTCGTCTACTGTCTTGTATGCACCGAGAGAATAGAAGGTGGTGGTACCCTGGCCGCCTCTCCATGCACCCATGATGCTTGCACAGTGATGAGATACCCATACATACTGAATGTTTTTATAACTGCCTGCCATAAGAGCAAAATCATCGAGCCAAAGCTCACCGTCAACATAGATATCTACGGTGTTTGTGCTCATGGAATATGCCAAAGTAAGCTTTATGGTTTTGCCGGTAAAGCTGCTTTCGTGATATACTGTTTCGGTGCCAGAAACAGCCAATGTGCCATTATCGAGATAGTATATATGAAGCTTATTTGAATAGTTTGAATCAAGAATTCTTGCTCTCATAGCCTTTGAATTGGAGGAGAACACAAAATCCTGAACAAAGTCACCTTTGAGGTTATCGGAATATGTATACTTAAATCCGGGCTCTTGGTTTGCTGCATATATTGAGGTAATCGAGATTTTTCCGTTTTCTTCGGAATATGACTCCAAATAATCAGTAGCTCGTGCATCGACTGTGTAACCTACAGGATAATCCTTATCGATGAGAGGCAAACTGCTTTTGCCTATCTTATTGTATTTGCCGGGTACAATAAAGCTATAATTTTTTACAAGCTGTTCGCCGCCGGCAGTTATTGTGGCTGTAATTGTGACAGGCTTGTCGGTGAGAGCTCTTGTTACCTTGCCGGTTTCGGAAATAACCGAGGTATCGCTTACCGTATAGCTGACAGCTGCACCGTTGGAGCCGGTAACTGTTGAAAGGTCAACAAATTCACCGGTAAGGTATTTATTATTGCCGCTAATAATGCTATCGGAAATATTAATATTCTTTTCTGCACAGATAAGAGTTGTGAGTGCGTCACTCGGGGTTGATTCATAAATTTTCAGATTGTCGATGGCAGTTGAACCCACACCGTACATCCATCCGCTTGTAATAGTAGAAAATCTGATCATGTAGGGCTTTTGAGCATTTGATTCCATATAGGGATTGCTCGCAATAACAACCTCATTGTTTACCCAGACAGAATAGGTTTTGTTGGCGGCATCTATTGTTACGGTAAATTTTGCTTTGCCTCCCTTTGCGCTTTGGGGAAGGGGGATTCTTCCGGCTTCTGCACTGTCGGTCTCTACACCGCCTCTGCCGATAGATATATTGTTGTGCTTGGGATACCAGTGGATATAGAGAGGAAATCCGTTCCAGTTGTAGCCGACAAAGGCTATTCTCAGATATGAGCTTGTGGAATGAAGGGTAAATTCTGCAGTTGTGCTGAGACTGCCGTTATATTCGTGCTTGACATCAATGTTTGGCTCACCCGAGGTCCATTGGGATCTTGTGAGAGTCATTTTGCCGTTTTCCTCTACAACAGAATCGTAGGAGGTGGGAGTGGCTTTTCCATATTTTGATGTGTTGAGCTCAGCATCGGAGAAGGTGTCTTCAAATTTGGATGCTGTCACAATCGGCATACCGTTTACAGACTTTGATGCTGCAGGTACCACAAAGGTGAAAGCCTTGGAGGCTATGTCGTCACCCTCGCCAATTGTGGCAGTTACGGTTACCTCGGCATCTTCGGCGCCGCGGGTAACAATGCCTGTGGTTGAAATTACTGCTTCATTTGATGATGACCATGTGATGGGGCTTTGGTTAACCTCGCCCTTTGTGACGCAGTCGAGGTCGAGGTTATCGATGAGACGGTTGCCGTCCCATGAAGGAACAGACAGAATGTCGTCTAATGTGAGTGCGTCGGCATCGGCCTGCACTGCATCGGATGCAGCATATACTGCACCGGTTGAGAGCATAGCAAGCAGCATGCTCAGGGTTAACAAGGTACTTAGTAGCTTTTTCATAAAAAATTTCCTCCTTAAAATTTATATCACATCTTACGATGTATAATATATATTGTCTATTCGAGAATCCTCGAAAATACCGCCGCTGTTTCGGCTCTTGTGGCATTGCCGAGCGGGTCGAACACATTGCCCGGTTTACCGTTTATAATGCCGTTTGCAACAGCGTACTGTGCATATTCAACTGCCCAGCTGCTAAGCTTGGAGGTATCGTCAAAGGTGAGCGGAGCAGCTTCGGTCTCGGCTCTGCCGAGATACTTGGAACAAAGGGTCAGGATTTTGCACATTTCCTGGCGGGTGATATTGTCGTGAGGTCTGAAAAGTGAATCCTTTGAGATGATGCCGAGGTTTACGGCAGTCTGAACATCGGATGCAAACCAATCATCTGCACTTATATCTTCAAAGCCGCCCTCATATGCCGCAGAAGCTGCACCGATTATGCGAACTGCAATTGCCGCAAATTCACAGCGGGAAATCGGGTTGTCGGGCTTGTAGGTACCGTCGGGATTGCCGTTGACAAATCCGCCCGAATAAAGACCTGTGATATAGCCCTGTGCCCAATGACCGTCAATGTCGGTAAATGGGAGCTTTGTATCGGGAGTTTGAGGATCGGTGGGTATAACACCGCCGCCCGAACCGCCGGCTCCGCCTGAACCGCCGGATGAGGGGCGCTCCATGATGCCGTCGTTTTTGTTGCTGTCTTGGGGGCGATCCTCGCTTGCATTGCCGCTGCCAACCTTTATTATGCCGTCTGATTCTTCAAAGGCTTTGGCTTCGCCGTTATATACAACGGTTTTGATGCCCGATGCTGCGGCAGCTATGCTGCCCGGACTAAGATGCGAATCGGATGACACAAGGGTCAGCTTTGATGAAGTGAGCTTGGCTGAGATATCGGTTGTTCCATCCTCTGCATTTAGTATATCTTTGCCGTTTTCACTTATGAATGTGCCATCGGTCATAACCATGGAGGTTAATGCACCGTTTTTGCCGGTGCCTACAAGGGCAACTCTTGCATCGGTTGTATAATCTGCAAAGGTTATTTTCTGCGAGCCGTCATATTTGTGATTATACATATAATAGTAGGTTTCGGGGGTGTTGTTTTCAAACACGTTTATCTTGAGTGCGGTAACGTCACTTGTGGGTTTGCCTGTGTCGATGCGCTCTGCGCTTACCTTTGCGTCTTTGAAATCGGTAACATACATTACAGTGTCGAGGGTTGCATCACCGGTGACACTTTTTTCAAATATACCTGCCTTGTTGGCAACGGGAGTACCGTCGGAGGTGTCGTAGTAGCCGTCTTCGAGCCATGCAGACACATCATCGGCAGAGGCAAGAATGAGATTTTTGCCATCTTCGTAGGCAGAAGAAAGGATATTGTGCTCATCGTCTGCCTTGATGTTTGCCTCGGGTGCCATGTGCCAATACTGCTTATAATTATTTTCTTTTGTTTTGTCGTGGGGCTCCATAAGATCCGACACCACAAAAAGTCCGTCTTTTATAAAGAGTATGTTTCGGGTGTGGTCATGCTCAGCATAGGATATTGTTGTCTGTGAGAGAAAATCGAAGGCGGAGTTGGTTGCCCACCTATTGATATTGCCTCTTACGGTATATTCACTGCCGGTCCAGCTTGTACGCTGAGAGGTATCGTTTATGACAACGGTGTTGTGACCCTGAGTGGACTGAGCATACATTCTGGAAGGATCGTAGCTATTGTAGCTGAGTTTTCCGGCGTCAACCAAAAGCCGCTTGCCGTTGCCTATGAGAATGATGCTGTTGTCATCGGCATGACCGTGACCGCCGCCTCCGCGCACGGAGGTGTGCAGGTATATTGCACCTTTTCTCCAGTCGGAGCGCATCATGGTATATCTGCCCTCGGGGAACTGGTATGAGGTCCAAGAGGGTTCTATGCCCACCTTGCCGAGAGAGTCTATATAGCGGAATTCGTTGTCATTGTACCAGTCTGCAACCTCGCCGTAGGAGCTGCCCGACTTTTGGCCGCCGCCCGCATCACCGTATTGGAGAGCATAGCCGTCGGCACCGTAGGTGAGAACCATATAGTATGCCGCTTTGCGCAGGGTTTCGTCAAATTCTGTGGGAAGAGTTGTGCCCGAATCTACGCAGGCCTTTTTGAAATCGCGGTACATTGCAAAGGAGCTGGCACTGTAACCGAGAGTATCTTCAATATAGCTTCCGTCGGTCATATAGCTCTTGTTGAAAGCATTTTGCCACGACCAGATGCAGGTCTCCTTGGTGGATGCCGAATTTGCAAGCTCGGGATATGCCGATGTGGCATAGAGAACGGCGAGCTGTTCGTAGTCGCGCCAGTTGCCGGTTGCTTCTTTGCGTGTGGGGAAATATTCGAACTGTCTGTACATATATTTCATAAACGCGGTGGCAAATTCGGGAGTGAAATATGGGCTGTCTTTAAAGGTGTTTATGAGCGGAACCCACTGATGCATACGAAGCGCCGCATCGAGGCTTCGGGGATATGGAGTTTTGTTGCCGGTATCTGTAATAATATCCATAACCTGCCCAAGCAGTGAATAGGCATATTTTTCGTTGCCCGTGTATTTGTATTCGGTCATGGTGCTGCGGGCATGCATAAATCGGGGCATCTGATATGCAAACTCTATATCTGATGAGCGTGCACCCTTCCAGTCGGTGCCGCCAACGAGGCCGTTGTAGTTGTGAACGGTGAAGTTGAGGCTATCCCAATATACGGTTTTTTCGTTCCATTCCTTGCCCTTGTTGTCGATAATCCAGAGCTGTTTGTTGTCGGCAGAGGGAGAGCTTTTTTTGGCATATACAGTGAGCTGAGCCGCCGAAATTGTGTCGGTTGCTTCAATATCGGAAAGATCAAAGGAAAGAAGTATGCGATAGGTCTCGTCTCCGAGAAAGCTGCCAAACATCTTTGCCTGAAGTTCTTTGTTGTCACCTATGTGCTCCCTTGAATATTTGCCTGCTCTTATGGTGGCAGTGCCGGTTGCCGTGTAGGAGCGAACAGCACCGTTTACGGTGAGCTCAAGCTTTGGCGCCATGTTTGGATTGTCGGCATCGGTGCCGAGCACAAACGCCGAGGTGCATTCATTGTAGCGCGCTATGAGCTCAAAGGTCTTGCATTTTATTTTGGAAATTGCAGACGGTTTATAAATTGAAACAGTGTGGGCTTCGTAATCATCGGAGGTTATTGTGAGCAGGCCTTTCCAATATGCCGCTTCTTCAGAAAGCTCAAACAAACCGTCGGCGCGGGCATCCACCCAGCCTGAGTGACGTGTGCCGAGGGCTATGGGTGACGCAACATTTCGCACCTTGAAATATTCATAAAGTGCCTGCTTTGCACCGGCATAGTCACCTGCTTTGGCACATTCCATAACCGCAGAAAGCTGTGTATTGCTATAGTCGAGCTGAGGTCCTTTTATATATGAAGTGCCGTCCCATACGCCGAAAAATTCTTCATCGGAGGTGTGCATGGGATCCTTGGGGGGATCATCTGCCAAAACTGTGAAGGTGAGCTCCTTTTTGTAGCTGCCTATGGCTGCCGTGAGAGTGACTGTGGCATCCGGCTCATCAAAATGCGGACGAATAACTCTGCCCGAATTGGTGATAACCGAGGTGTTTGAAGAGCTCCATCTGATATCAGAACCATAAAGGCCTTTGTCCATGAGATTAAGACTCATTTTTATGGCATTTGGGTCTTCTGATGTGAGGTATGAATGCTTTATATCCATTGCTTCTTGCTGCTGCAAATTGGATTTGTCGGAAAAATCACGCAGCACATAATATGAATATTTTCTTGTGGCGGTTATGCCGCTGTTTTCCATATAGGCAGTGAGTGTAACGAGCGGATTTTGCGCCGCATCTATCGGTCTTGTAACCTCGCCGGTGGCGGGATTTATGATATCGGGGTCGGAACTTTGCCAATTGACAGCAGTGCCGTAGCGAAGAAGTGTGGGAAGATTTAGCGAGGATGAAATAATATTGCCCGCCTGGGGTTGTTCGTTTAGTATATCATCCTCATCGAAGGCACTGTCGTCAAACTTGAGTCTGAGAGCCTTGGGCGGAATAGCCTCATATATTTTGTAGTTATCTATCTTGACATTGTTGATACTTTCAAGATAAAACATTGTATAGCATATTGCGCCAACACCAACCGAACGGGAATATTTTTCTACCACTGCCGCCTGACCGTTTACCCACAGCCAGTAGGTAGAGTTGGCGGTGTCAAACATCATGTTGACGTGAATCTTGTTGCCTGAGCCCATCCATACACCGCTTTGGGTGCCCTGAGTGGCAGGATCGTTGGAATAGTAAGCACTCATTCCGGTCGAACCCCACGCCATTGAATAGTAGAGATTACCGTTGGCATCCATGCTTCTTATCTGAACTGCGCTTGCTTTTTCTCTTTCTATATCAAATTCGAGACCGATAACTCCCGTTGCACTCGTCGCACTATCGGCTCCGGTATATACAGATGCACCAACCTGAGATGTGCCGCTGCCGGTTTTTATGAGATTTAGCACTCCGTCTGATATTTCAACACTGCCGCCGCCTGTGAGATTGGAGGTTATGAGATTGGGAGTGTCGGGAGAGTCGAAGGTGTTTTCCGTAATCATGGTTTCAACGGTGGGTACGTCACCTATTTCAACATGATTGCCGAGAATTGTCACCTCAAAGGTTTTGACAAGGGTTTCGGATCCCGATGTGATGGTGGCAGTAAGGGTAACGGGCACGTTTTCGGATTCGGGGCGTGTTACCTTGCCGCTTGTGCTCACATATTCTTCATGGGAGGAGGTCCATGTGATGCGGCTGCCGTTTTGACCGTAGGAGGACAGCTTGAGATCTTCGAATGCACAGCCCACCAAGGGTGTGGTGGTCTTTATGAGGCTTGCATCGGTGAGAGCATCATAATCTGCCTTTACTCTTTCGGCATCGGTCATTTCGGGCATGATGTTATAGTAGCCGAAGTTATCGATTATTGTGTCACCGGTCTCGCCGTAGCTGCCGTGATTTACGCTGTAAATCTGAATCCACTGGATTGATGCGGGGCTCATGTTGGTGCAGGAATACGCATCTTCGAGCACCTTTTTGTTGTTTACCCACATGGTGAACTTGGGAGTTGAGCCTGTTATATCGGTATATATTGTAACCTTAGCCTTTTGGTCGGCGGGGATATTTAGGGTGAGCTCTTGGGAAGACATGCTCTCATCGCGGTAGTAAATATTGAAGCTGTCTTTAACCCAATATATCTGATTAAGATAGTTCCAGTTTGAATTGATGGTTCTCATACGCACAACATCGCAGGTTTTGGAAAGGGTAAATTCCATAACAAATTCGCCGGAGAGTGCGTTGTGATTTAAGTCTTTGTACAGCATTATTGCCGGTTCGTGGCTTGCCCATGAGGTGGTGCGCAGAGTGAGCTTGCCGTTTGCTTCAAAAACGCTGTCGGTATTTTTTATATTGCGGGTTGCGATTGCTTCGTTTATCTCACCGTCGGAAAAATCATCGTAATATATCGGGAAAATGTCGCTTCTCATGCCGTCGATGTCGGTAGAGGTGCCCGCAACCTTGTATGTAAAGCTTTTTTCTTTGGTCACGCTGCCAAAGGCTGCAACAGCGGTTACGGTCACATCGGTATCATAGAGAGGACGTGTGAGCTTGCCGTTTGGAGCAATTATATCTTCGCGGGAGGACTCCCAGCTTATGTCGGAGCCGTTTGCTCCCGAGGTGATTGCGTCTATATCGAGGGGGTCTGCCAGATAGCCTTCTTCGGTGAGGGGTACAGAGAGAATGATATCATCTGTAATTGCCTCGAGGTCTTCGTCTACTATCTTCTCGCTCAAATCTTCGTCATCCGACGTTTCGCCGCCCTTTTCGTCTGTAAAGCTGTCTGCCACGCTATATATACCCACGTTGTCGATGCTGTAGCTGCCGGTATGACCGTAGGAGCCGTATATATAGGTAGAAAGCTTTAGAGAGCTTATGCCGCCGTTTTGGAAGGATGAAGCACAGACTGCATTGTCAATTTTCTTTTCGTTGTTGATCCAGAGGCTGTATACGGGGTCTTGGCCGCCAAGGTCGGAATAAACGGAAATCTTTACTGTGCTGTCGGAGTCAACGTATACGGTTTTGGTCTTTGGCTCAAGATTATTGCTGCGATACTTCACATTGAAGCTGTTGCCCGACCAGATAATATCGGTAAGCAAGCCGCCGTTGTTATCGCCAATGGTCATGCCTACCACAGAGCAGGTTTTGGATATTATATATTCGGTAAGAAGCTTGCCTGAGAGCACGCTTTCATCTTCTTTGGCAAAAAATGTTACCGAGGGCTTGCCGAAATTTTCATCGTCTGCAGAGATATTTTGTCTGCGTGTAAAGGTGAGCTTGCTGTCAGCCTCGGTTAAGGTATCGGCAGGCTTGTCGGTGCAAAAGCCGCTTGTTTTGATATTTGCATCAATTTTGCCATCGGCAAAATTGTCATAGTATATGGGAGTGATATCGCCGGGCAGACCGCTTATGTTGTTGTTTTTGCCGGCAACCTTGTATGTAAAGGTTTTTTCTTTGGTCACTGTGCCACATTTGACCGATGCAGTGAGGGTAACCTCGGTGTCTGAATCGGGTCTTGTGAGGGTACCGTCGGGAGCTATGATGCTTTCATCCGATATGCTCCAGCTAATATATGAGCCGTTGGCACCGCGGGTGAAGTTATCTATAGCCAACGAATCTATCAGATATCCCCCTGCAAGAGGAGCACAAAGGAGCATGTCGCCAGTAAGCCATGAGAGATCGGCATCTACCGTCTGCTCGTCTTCGAGGTCAACCTCCGGAAGGAGGCCTTCGTCACTATTGAGGCTATAGATGCCAAAATCAGACACTGTAAACGTGCCTGCCTTGCCATAGCCTGAATAAAGCAAGGTATAAACCTGAATCATGGAGAAATCGGCTGCCGAAAGGTCTGTTGCCGAAAAGCCGCCGTTTACCTGAAGTTCATCGTTTATCCACATATAAAACCGCGGTCTTTGGGATGAAACATCACAGTAGAGCGAAATCTTAACGGTGTCGGACGACGATATTGAAATACTTTTGGACTTGGAGCCCATGGAAGAATCGCGCCAGCCAAAGCTAAAATCGCTGCCCTCCCAGGAAATCTGAGTGATATAGTTGCCGGAGGAATCACAAAATCTCAAGCGTACAACCTCTCTGGTTTTGGAAAGGTTAAATTCCGTAAATACTTTGCCGCTTACACCGCTGTGATCCTCGTTTGCATAAAGCTTTACAGCCGGTTCACCATAGCTTGAATCGGTATACCATATCCATTTTTTACGTTCAAAGGTGAGCTTGCCGTCTGACTCTGTGAGAGTGTCGGCAGGGTCGCCGTCAAAAAAGCGGTAGGTATCGATGTTGCCGGAAAGAACACCGTCTGAAAAATCATCTGCATAAAGAGGTGTTAGATCGGTAGGCTTGCCGCTGCTTTCGGCACTTGCAATCACCGGAACAAGCGAAGCTGTAAAGCACAAAATCACAAGCAGTGATACAAGTCGATTACCTAATGTAAAGTGTTTTTTCATTGCAAATCCTCCTTACAAAAATCGGGTTTAATTATCGTTTCGGTGCCCGATAATTTGGGCTTTATCCTGCAATCGGACACCGATGTACCTTTGATATCTATAATATTATCTATGCTTTCAAAATAATTGCCGAGGGTGCGGCACCGAGAGTGAGCCTTGCTGCACCTTTGACCCTTATGACAAAGCTTTGACACTCAATTTTTGCCGCCTTTGTATAGCCTGTCCACATTCCAGCAGCTTTCAAAGCCGTTTGTCATGTGCATGAGTGCTTCGAGATAAAAGTAGTCGCCGCATATGTTGCAGCTGTTTTTGACTCTGCGGCCGTCAATTTCGAAGCCGCCAAGCAATATGCCTTTATCCAAAAAGCCCTGCTTGCCCGACGACGGTGATATGGCATGGTCGGTCAAAAAATCAAACCACTTTTGAAAGAGATTAAAATAAAATAAGTAGTGCTCATGGGCAGTGTCGAGCTTTTTTAAAATTTCGGCAAAGGAACACACAAATATCGCTGCCGATGTGGTATCTACAATCTTTCTGCCTCTTTCGTCACCGGGAGTAAACATGGCAAGACTGCCGCCCGATATGCCAAGAAAATGTGTTATCACTTTATAGAGCTTTTGCTCATATTTTTCGCCGCCGGCGGGGTTATAATAGAGGCTCAGCGCAAAGGCTATCCAGGCATAGGCTCTGATATAATCGCCGCGAGCCGCAAAGCCGTATTCGGATGAATCATCATTCCCGGGTACCACTTGCCCTTTAGACGGGTCGAACGTCATATTCATAAAACATCTACCGTCGGCATTCACATTATATTTGAAGCAATTTTCCACAAAGCCGCATTCAACCTCTTTGAATCGGGAGCTTTCGCTTATACCGCCTGCCAGCCTCAAAATGAGTGAATTTACAGCAGCTGCCACCGGAAAGCGAATTTTGCTTTGTGTTTTTTGCTTGGTAATGCCTTTTTCAAAATTTACACCTGCGGTTTCACCGTAGGATTCGACCATATATTCTGCAGCAAGGATAACCGCTTCGAGTGCTTCGGTACTGCGGTTAATCAGGATATCCGGCACACAAATGGGAATATAAACAAACCCCATATCGCGGTGAACTATACGGTTATTTTTGATAAGATTGTAAAACCGTGAGCTGTAGCTGTCGGCATAGTGACGAAAGCGCTCATCACCAAATGCCGTATAAAGCATATAGAATATACCGGTCCACCAGCCACCGTGCCACGAGTCAAAAAAGTTGGGAGTATAGATATAGATGCCGTCGTCTGCCGAAGCATTGGGAAAATACTCCTGAAACTTTATTGTATTGCGGTAAGCTATGGTTTTTACATCCTCCAAAAGGGCTGAAAGCCTTTGCGGAGATACAATATTTTTAAATTTTTGGTTAATATTAAAATTTTGCATAAATAACTCTCCATATTTTCAAGAGTATTATACCATATATACAATACAATAAAAACGGAGTTTTCAAGTCTAAACTTGATGAAAATGAGCATTATTACACCCGAAAATTAATTATTTTTACAGATTTTCATATATTTTCTAAATGCTCAAATTGTAAATTTGTATTAACACAGCAGTGCGCATGCTCAGTTTATCTCCCCTGATTTGGGCGGTCTGACCGAGCTTGTGTCAGCTATAACAAACACCTTTTGAGACGGATTTTGCACATCGGTATCCAAATTTATATTTGCAGTATATTCCCTATGGTAAAACTTGTCTAAACCGAGCTTTTGCATGCTGATGCCAACAAGCTTTTTTGCATTTTTGTTTTGAGAATAGATTGCATATACCAAAATGCCGCCGTCTGATTCTCCCACGGAGCCGGTTGCCGCAACAGGCACAGTTACACTGTTGATGCCCGCAGCCGGTGTGCCGCCGTTTGAATATACACATTCGCCAATCATAACCGGCATAATTGAAGCTTCGCTGACGGCTTTATATACATTCATTGAATGGAAGGTTGTTGTACCCATGCCCTCTCGCCATTTGCCCAATATGGTGGCGCAGTGGTGCGATACCATGATGAGTTTTATGTTGCGATATCCGCCTGAGACGAGGGCAAAGTCATCGAGCCAGAGCTCACCGTCAACATAGATGTCGGCAGTGTTGGAATCCATAGAAAAATCAAGTGAAAGCCTTACCTTTTTGCCGCCAAAGCTTGAGGTGTGATACACGGTTGTGTCACCCGCTGCTGCCAAAGTGCCGTTTTCGAGATAGTATATATCAAGCTTGCGGTTCCACGAATAATCCGAAAATCTGATTCTCAGTGCATCGCTGTCTGACGAAAAAATGAGCTCCTGAACAAATCTGCCCGTCAGGTTTGAGGAATGAGTGAGAGTAAAGCCCGGTTCAACCTTTTCTGCATAGGCTGAGGTAAAGGATACCTTGCCGTTTGTATTTGAAAAAGCGGTAAGCTGTGACGAATCGGTTTTGCCGGCAGTGTTGGTATCGGTTACGGTTACATCCGAAGAATATTGCTCCGAAATAAGCGGCATGCTTTCTGCGCCGATTTTGTTGTATTTGCCGGGTATCATAAATTCAAGTGTTTCGGACAGTGAGATGTTGTTTTTGGATGAGGTGACAGTGAGTGTGAGAGGTTTATCATATGACGCTCTTGTAACCGTGCCACTTTGTGACACAAGGGAGGTATCGCTCACGGTATAGGTTATCCGAGAGCCTGATTCACCCGACTTTACGGTAAAATCGAGATTGCCTATGAGATAGGTTTTGCCGTTTGTTCCCTCTGCAGTGGTATTTATAACCAAATTATCCAAAACACTGTAAAGATCGCTGCAGACGCCGTTTTCCTCTTTGTCGCCAACGGTGATTGTGCCGTTTGATGCTGTATAATCCATGTACTCACCGTTGTAGGTCACTGCTTCAATATCACAAAGCTGAGCTATGGTTACATCCTTTGCATCAAGTGTGCTGTCACCGCTTGAAAGCTCTATTTTTTTTGATTCAAACAACGCACAAATATCGGCTGCAGCACCGGTGGTGTTGATAATATCTGCACCGTCCTTTTGTATAAAGCTGCCGTCGGTCATAATCATAGAGGTTACATTGCCCTCGGCATCTTCAGACACAAGAGCTGCTCTTGCATTGGTGGTATAGCCGCCGAAGCTGATTGATGAGGCAGAGCTGTAGGTATGGTTATACATATAATAGTGAGTTTTTGAAGTGTTGTTTTCGCAAACAGTTATTTTAAGTGCCGAAACGTCACTATCTGCCATGCCGGTATTGAGATGCTCTGCACTCACTTTTGCATCGGCATAATCGGAAACATACATTACGGTATCGAGGGTGGCAACGCCGGCGGCATTTTTTTCAAATACGCCCGCCTTGTTGGACACTGCGGTGCCGTCACCCATGTCGTAGAAGCCATCTTCAAGATTGGTGCTTACATCATCAGCTGAGGTGATAATGAGATTTTTGCCGTCTGAGTAGCCAGAGGCAAGGGTTTTGGTGTCTGCATCGGCAGATATTCCGGCTTCGGGCATCATGTGCCAATATTGCTTATAGTTGTTCTCAGATGAAATGTCTTGAGGAACCATACGGTCAGACACTACAAAAAGACCGTCTTTTTTAAACAGGATATTGCGGGTATGGTCATGATAGGGATAAGACACAGTTGACTGAGAGAGAAAATCGAAGGCTGAATTGGAAGCCCAACGATTAATATTGCCCCTTACCGTGTATTCATTGCCTGTCCAGCTCATGCGCTGAGAGGTATCGTTTATGACAACGGTGTTGTGGCCTTGGGTTGACAAACCGTACAGTCTTGCGGGATCGTAGGAATTGTAGGTGAATTTGCCCGCATCTACAAGAAGACGTCTGCCTCCTGCCATGAGAATAATGCTGTTGTCATCGGCGTGACCGTGACCGCCGCCGCCGCGTACATTTGTGTGGAGATATATTGCTTCTTTTGTCCAGTCGGAGCGCATTATTGTGTATCTGCCATCAGGGAACTGATATGAAGTCCATGAGGGCTTTGTGCCCAAGGTACCAAAGGAATCTATAAACCTAAGATAATCATCTGAATACCAGCCTGATATATCACTATATCGGTTCGCACCGAATTGGGCTCCGCCCTCATCGCCGTATTGGAGGCTCAAGCCATAGGGACCGTTGGTGAGTGCCATATAATATGCCGCCTTGTGAAGCGCTTCGTCAAATTCTTTGGGAAGCTCGGTGCCGGAGTTCATACACGCCTTTTTGAAATCGCGATACATATTGAAAGAGCTGCGATGGTATCCGCCTGTATCCTCGATATAACTTCCGTCGGGCATAAAGCTTATGCTAAGGGCATTTTGCCACGACCAGATGCATGTTTCCTTGGTAGATGCCGAGTTTGAAAGCTCGGGATAGGCAGAGGTTGCATAGAGAACGGCAAGCTGCTCATATTCGCGCCAGTTGCCGGTAGCTTCTTTGCGTGTGGGGAAGTATTCAAACTGAGAATACATATATTTCATAAATGCCGTGCAAAAGTCGGGCGTAAGATACGGACTGTGGGCAAAGGTGTTCATCAGAGGAACAAGCTGCTGCATACGAAGCGCCGCATCGAGGCTTCGGGGATATGGTGTTTTGCTGCCGGTATCTGTGATGATATCCATAACCTGACTGAGAAGAGAGTAGGCATATTTTTCGTTGCCTGTGTATTTGTATTCGGACATAGTGCTGCGTGCATGCATAAATCGGGGCATCTGATATGCAAATTCTATATCCGACGAGCGCGCACTCTTCCAGTCACAGCCTCCCATAAGACCGTTGTAGTTGTGAACGGCAAAGTTGAGACTATCCCAGTATACAGAATCCTCGCTCCATGCACCGCCCTTGTTGTCTATAATCCAAAGCTCCTTACTGTCGGCAGACGGTGAGCTTTTTTTGGCATATACTGTGAGCTTTGCATCGGTAACAGATGCAGATGAGCTTATATCCGAAAGGTCGAAGGCAAGAAGTATGCGGTAGGTCTCATCTCCGAGAAAGCCGCCAAACATCTTTGCTGTGAGCTCTTTGCTGTTGCCTGTGTGCTCTCTCGAATATTTGCCTGCTCTTATGGTGGCTGTATTGGTGGCTTTGTAGGAACGTACCTTTCCGTTTACGGTCAGTTCAAGCGTTGGCACCATTGCAGAATCATCTGCACCGGTACCGAGAATATATGCCGAGGTGCACTCATTGTAACGGGCAATCAGCTCAAAGGTTTTGCAGGCTGATTTTGAAATCGAAGAAGGCTTATACAAAGATACCGTGACAGGCTCGTAGGTATTGGAGGTAACTGTCATAAGTCCTTTCCAGTATGCAGCCTCCTCCGACATTTCAAAAAGACCGTCGGCTCTTGCATCAACCCAACCCGGGTGACGAGTGCCAAGACCTATGGGAGATGGTACCGAGCGCACCTTAAAATACTCATACAGTGCATTTTTTGCACCGGCATAATCGCCCGCCTTTGCACATTTCTGCACAGCGGCAAGCCCCGAAATGCTATAGTCGAGCTGAGGGGTAACCGAAAATGCCGTTCCGTTCCACACACCGAAAAATTCTTCATCGGAGGTGTGCATTGGATCTTTCGGAGCTTCATCTGCCAATACTGTAAAGCTCAGTTTTTTGGAATACTCGCCTATGGCTGCGGTCATTGTGACGGTGGCATCGGGCTCGTCAAAACGCGGGCGTATAACTCTGCCCGAATTGGTAATTACCGATGTATTTGAAGATGTCCATCTGATATCAGAACCGTAGAGCCCCTTGTCCATAAGGTTGAGGCTTGTTTTAATTGAATTGGGATTTTCGGAGGTGAGATAGGAGTGCTTTATATCGTTTGCCTCCTGCTCTGCAATGTTTGTGCCCTCGGGAAAATCTCTGAGAACATAGTATTTATATTCTCCGATATATGTAAATCCGCTGTTGTTAAAGCTTGCGGTAAGAGTAACAAGAGGATTCTCTGACACTCCAACGGGTCTTGTAACCTCACCTGTAGAAGGATTTATGATATCGGGATGTGAGCTTTGCCAGCTTACCGATGTGCCATAGCGAAGAAGCGAGGGAAGATTTACAGAATGCGAAATAATATTGCCTGCCTGAGGTATCTCATTTAGCATATCATCCTCTCCAAAGCCGCTTAAGTCAAACTTTAGCCTGAGAGACTTGGGCGGTATGGCCTCATATATTTTGTAGTTATCTATCTTGACATTGTTGATTCTCTCGAGATAGAACATTGTATAGCAAATTGCGCCAACACCAACCGAACGGGAATATTTCTCCTCTACTGCAGCCTGACCGTTTACCCACAGCCAATAGGTAGAGTTGGCTGTGTCAAACATCATGTTAACGTGAATCCTGTTGGCGGAGCCTGTCCAAACACCTTTTGAGGTGCCTTGAGCGGCAGGATCGTCGGAATAGTAGGCAGCAATTCCGTCGTAGCTCCACGACATTGAATAGTAGAGATTACCGTTGGAATCCATGCTTCTTATCTGCACGGTATTTGACTGCTCTCTTTCTATATCAAACTCAAGACCGACAACGCCGGATGCAGAGGTCGCATTATCGGCTCCGGTATATACATTTACACCAACCTGAGATGTGTCGCTGCCGGTCTTTATGAGATTGAGCACACCGTTTGATATTTCAGCACTGCCGCCGCCCACAAGATTGGTAGTTATGAGATTGGGGGTTTCGGGAGAGTCGAAAGTGTTTTCCGTTATCATGTGCTCCACAGTGGGAACGTCGCAAACAAGAGACATTGTTACATCATCAATTGAGAATGTGCCTGCCTTGCTATAGGACGAATAAAGCAAGGTGTACACCTGAATCATGCTGAAATTGACGCAGCTTATATTGGTAACCGAATACATATTGTCGACCATAAGCTCGCCGTTTATCCAAAGCGAAAATTGAGGACACGAGGAGTTTATGTTTGAACGAAGTGCAATTGTGACGCTTTCGCTTGAAGGGATTGTGATGGTTTTGGATGCAGAAGCAAGCTCCGAGGTGCGCCAACCAAAGCTAAAGCTGTCGCCCTCCCACGAAATTTGGGTAATATAGCTGCCCGCTTCATCACAAAATCTTATGCGTACAACCTCGCGGGTTTTGGAAAGGGTAAACTTAGTATAAATTTCGCCGCTGACCGGGCTGTGATCTTCGGTGGCATATATTCTGACTGACGGTTCGCCGTATTCTTTGTCGGTATTCCATATAAATTTTTGCCTTTCAAAAACGAGCTTGCCGCCGGTCTCGGTGAGAGTGTCGGCAGGGGATTGTGTATAGAAACGATATGTATCTATATTTGGAGCTATAACTCCGTCGGAAAAGTCGTCGGCATATAGCAATGTCTGTAAAGCGGGCTCTGCCGATACTGCGCCCATCACGCTCGGACACAACGGACACATCAAGCAAAATGACAAAAATAACGACATTGCCGTTTTGCCAAACCTATTGATTAATTTCATTACACTCACCGTTTCCTTTCTTTTGCCCTAAAAAGCACATAATCCAAAAGTTTTTTATTAATAAATCAACTTATTTTATTTGTTATATATCATTTTCATTCTCATTCTACCACACATATATAAAAACAAAAACAGTATAAACCAATCTTTTTTTGATGAAAATGAGCAAAATTAGTGACAAATTAAAAAATGTGTGATATAATGGAAGTAAGGGTGGTGAAAAAATGAATTTTGAAGAAATAAAACCGTTTATACGCTACACTTCGCGTCTAAAGCCTTCGCTTGCCACAGACGAAAAAACCCTAAAGGCATATGACAACTGTATTGTGTATGCTGTGTCGGGTGAGGGCAAAATTATTGTAGACGATACAGAGTATACCATGAGCACAGGTTCGGTGCTTATGTGGAGAGCAAATCAGAGCTATCGCATATGTGCATCGGAGCATGAACCGGAATATATTATCATTAATTTTGATTTTACCTGCGAAAAAAGTATTACCAACAGCTTTAAAATTACTCCGGAGCCACCCGATATTTTTAATCCCGACAGAATCAGCGACAGCACAATATTTGACGATCGCCCCGAGTTTAATAATACTATATATATGAAGTCGGCAAGACAGATTGAAGATATGTTTTTGGGAATCTTTTCGGAATTTCGCAAACCAAAAAGTCATATGAATATGCGTACCAGTGCAAAAATGATCATCATTTTGAGCGAACTGTCCGACACATTCACCCCGGACACATCTTCAAAGAGTATCGATAAATCGGACGAGATTATAGAATATATTCACGAGAACTGTATAAAAAATCTGACAAACGGAGACATTGCGAAGTTTTTCAATTTTCATCCTCAGCACATAAATAAAATTGTTAAGAGAAAAACCGGATACCCAATGCACAAATATGTGATAATGAGAAGAATATCAAAGGCAATTGACCTCCTCGAAACTTCGAAGCTGTCAATTGCCGAAATTGCTGACAAAACAGGCTTTCAGAATGTGTGCCATTTTTCAAGATATTTTAAAGAATTTATGGGAACGAGCCCCAGGTCTTACAGAAAGAGAGTAAAAAAATAAAATCTTTGGTCAGATAAGCAGGTGCGCCGGTATCTTTTTTGGCTACAGAGTGGTATGCTCTTGGGGAAGCTTTATTTTTATTACAGCTTTTTTCAAATGCTCGCTGTCTTTGGCACACATTCCGGGCAAGTGCGCATCCTCGGGAAAAACTATGCAAAAATCGCCTTCGTGCATTACAAATTTGTTCATATCACCACTTAGCAAAAGATAATCATCTTCCTTGTTATATTCGGTTTCGGCTTTAAGGCTGTCTGCATTTGCGTAACCCATAAGCTCACAGCCTTCAATTACATAGTGAATATCAAGGTAATCTCTATGGGCTTCAAGCATGCGTTTACCGCCATCGTCCGAAGTGTCTGATTTCTGCAAAACCGAAATACCTCCGCTAAAATTTTCAAACTCAAAGTCTCCGGATGCAGAATCTTTGTTTAATGTTTTTAAAAAATTAAAAGCACTTTCAAAATTAGGATTAACACCAAAATACCTTTCGGCATTCTTTATATTTGCTGTAATCAAGGTATCGCCTCTTTCTTTTCAATAAGCGGCAAAGCCGCGTCATTCAACGTTATAATTAAAATCCGTTTTTATTTTTTAATATTATTTTCCATCAAGTCTCATTTGCTCCGGACTTTTTCCGAAATAGCGCTTAAATGCCATACCAAACCCGTTATATGAATCATAGCCCACACTCTGTGCTATATCCGAAAAAGAATTATCGGTTGATAAAACCTTTTTTTGGGCCAGTTCCATCCTAAGATTCAAAATAAGCGCCGAATATGACATGCCATAATGCTTTTTTATAATTCTGCCGGTATGAGTAGAAGAGAATCCCATTGCCTTCGATACATCCTGAAGAGATATATTTTTATAATAATTATTCATAATATAAGTGTCAAGCATAAAATTATCGTTTTGTTCTGCATTCACAACACTATTTGTTTTTAGACATTTATAATCACCCAATTCGTCAAGAAGTGCAAAAAATATCAAAGTCAAAGCGCTCCGTTTGACACATTTGTGACCAAAGCCTTTATTTTTATATGCCGAAATAAAATCATGGATATACTTTTCTATTTTTTCATTTCCTTCAATAGCCGTAAATTCATTGAACATTTCGGGGAGCTTATCCAGCCCTGCAGGTGATTTTGTAATTTGTTTAACTTCTTTATTGTAATTAACCGACATCATCATCCCAAACCCTTCGCATCTGTGTGTATGTTCGGGAAAATAGTGGTTTGTTTTTGGGGGTACAATACATACTGTATTTTTGGTCAGCATATAATTAAAATCATCAACACAAATAGGGCATTCACCATCAAGAATAAAATGAAGCTCATATGCCATATGCATATGCGGCAGCCCCGATAAATGATAGCTAAAATCCTTAATATTTCGTGAATAAATAAATTCAATTATTATATTTTCAATCTCTATGGTCTGAGTTTCAAACTGTGATTCACTTTTCAAAAGATCATCTCCTCGTATGAAAAATACTATCTTAGAAAATCATAAATATCACTTTTTACATAATCAAGATTTTTGATGTCAAGCTTTGGCTTTTCTCCTTTAGCAATCATATCCCTGACATAATTACTGAGATCTACCAGATACTGCCTCATTATGGTCATATCACGCAAATAATGATACGCATTGCCTGATATTTTAACTGTTTCACCGTCACACATAAGCTCTTCTCTGCTGTTTATAAGACGTTCGAGCTCATACAAAAGTGCAAATTCGTCACATATTCCTTTTTCATAATTTTTTGAAATCCTGACAAGCGTCAAAAACTCATTGGCAGATACATAATACTGTTTGGCTGAAAGCTGCCATATTTCACACAGTCTGCTCTGTTTGCATTGAGTTTTAAAAATATCATATGCCGCTTTTGCACCGGAATAAACCTTTTCAAGATATCCGATATATTTATCTTCGTTATCGAGTACAGCAGAATATACCTCACCGGGATAGCAGCGCGGATACGGAAGGTCGGATTTTATATAACTGTGCATATAATAGTCAAACATACTGTGCATATAATTATCCTTACGGTCATTTGACATTATATCTTTCATATACTTAAGAGCCGTATATGCTGCCGCGGGATTTTGAGGACAAAGCCTAACCGCATATCTTGCTTCAAAATCCTCGCAATCAAGCATATCGGTATTCCATGAAACATCCGCCTGATACAAAAAGTTTTTGTCATAGCAGTAATCAAAGCCCGTATACGCCCTTACACCTTCAAAATCAAGTTTTTTAGCTATTTCAACACATTCTTTGATATTTTGGTTAACCTCTGTGGGAAAGGTCCAATGAAAATAGCCTGTCATTGGCTTTATTGTACTGCGAAAAATGTTTGTAACATCCTTCGCCCTGCCTTGAAACAAAGCGTCGCCCACATCATAGCTCCACCAGTCTATAACCACTATATCATAAATATCCTCTTTAATAAACCTCTGTTTAAGCTCCTCGTTTATAACATCATAGTCGTAAAAAAGCATATCCTGATAAATATACACACTTTTCATACCTCTGGATTTAAGATATTTGCAAAGCTTTATAATGTATCTTATCATAAGCTCCTTTTCTTCAAATTTTTGGCATTTTTCACATTTGCAAAGATAAGAAAATTTCTTTTTTAAATTATTTTTGTCTATGCCCATAGAATCAAGAACTTCATCAAGACCGATTACTATAGAATCAATCTTATTGGGTACAAGGTAACGATCAATAATTTCATCGTACAAATCACACATAAATTTATATGTCTCATCGCTTTCGGTACAAAATCCAAAGCCTGTATCTGTGCCGTTTGCGGTCTTTGCCGACAAATTGGGAAATTCCCTTGGAATAAGTGTATTATGCCCCAAGGAATTAAACATAGGTATCACTTTTACATTTCTTTTTTTACCATAGGCTATTAGATCTCCAAAGAAATCTTTTTCAAACATTTCAGGCAGAACATTGTGCTTTATAACATATTGTCTGTTCTTTGCAGAATAATATTTGATATCGCGCGGAGTGTTAAGCTCGGGATATTTTTTAAGAGGAATAAAAAGATATTCCTGCAAGGAATTGTCATACTGAACAGGCCAGCAGCCGTAAAGACCTATGGTAACACCGTTATATTTCATCTTAGAAAAATAGTCTATCATATCAAGCCACTGCTCTTTTGTCATAAAATCACTGCCATAGCGACATTCCACAAATTGAGTTCTGTCGGCAAAATCGGGACGGTCAAAAATGCTAAGCATAGGCAGACACAGCTTTGCACCGTCCAAAAATAAAAGATCGCAAAGTGTGAGCACACCGTAAAATGCTCCCGCCTCATCATAACCGCAGATGTTGGCACCGTTCTCATCTATATCTATATAATATGCCTCCCCGTTTTTTTCATTTTTAAAGGAAGCACTATCTTTGTCAATTTTAATATTTATGCAAAAAGCATCTTTGTAATTTTCCCCGTTTTCCATGGCTGCAAAATCAAGCAGCTTTTCTTTTAGTGTATCTATAGCATGACTAAATACTTCACCATATATTTTATCACATATAATATTTACCTTGCCGCCAATTTTTCCGATAACCTTTATGCCTTTTGGTTCGCTAACATTTTTGGGATAAGGTATAAGCATACTTTTAATGTCAATCATTTTTTCCTCCATGTACACATATTGCATATTCTGCCCATAATATCAGAATATGTATTATGGGCAGATGTATTTTATTATTTATAGATAACTATTGTTCCGTCAAAACCGTTTCGGGAGTAAACCACCATTTTGGCTCCTTTTCCCGTTGTTTTGTAATCGATCATATCGTATACACCGCCAAGTCTTAAGGGGGTATGCCTTTCACTCGAATCGTATGTATATATTGTATATCTTCCTGTTTTGTAGCACTCAAGCTCCTCGTATCCAAATACGCGATCACTGCCTACAATAGGTCCTTTGTGGAACTGCAAAATACCGGAAACCTGTGCGTAAACTTCACCGTAAGCAACACGGCTTGATTCAAGAAGCGAGCTTGTGTCTTCATACGCTTCATATTTAAATCTGTCGGTTTCTCTTTCGTACCAAAGATCAATTACTGTAACAAAGCCTGCATCATTGGCTGCAAATTTTATAACATCGCCACATACCAAGGTGTGGTATTGAGAATCTGTATCACGAAGCTTAATTTTTAAAACGTTATTATCTTTAATAAGAAATTCTTTAAGTGATCCGCCCGACATAACAGAAAGCTTGCTGTATTCCGTACCATCGTGAGAAACCTTTGTCAGAGAATTTACCACTGCAATATTTTCGTCTGTTTTTTGAATGGCAGAATCACTCTTGTATACAACCACGTCTGCAATAAGCTCACCGCGTAAAACCTTATAAGCATCAATTCCGTAATTATGGTCGTGAACAAAATACTTATAGGGCGTTGTTATCAAATAATTCTCATCAGATGCACCTGCATCCTTGGGAACAACAAACATCGGTCCTGATGCATTTACGGGAATTCTTCCGCCAAACATACCCGTATCACGCCATGCATATTCAAGTGTTCGGGCATTTCCGGCTTCATCATATTCGGAAGAAAAGCTTCTGTGAAGGCTATTTACGGATTCGTATTCACCCTTTTTTATGGTATCAATATACTTTAATTCACCATTTTCGTTCAGCTCATAACGAATAAGCTGAGAATCTATGGTATCGCCATTTTTTAGACTATTATATGCTTTATCGGCATCGATAATTGTGCCATCTACATTTACACGCCGAGCAAAGTCTGCAACAAGCATTTCACCTGCATGTGTAAATATTTTAAGCTTATATTTACCGTCTAATCCGGTTTCGTGAGTGCCTGCCACAAGATAGCCGTATTTTGCAATGTCATCAAAACTTATTGCCGCAATGCGCCCATCGGTTGTAAGACGAAAAGCACCGCTCTCGCCAACTTTGACCACCTCATTATTTGCGAAATTTTCGGTTGCTTCGTAGGTTTCGCCGTCAACGGTAATCTGCAATACACCGCCATTTTGTTTGGAAATTGCTTCGATAGATCCAATAATTTCGGTATTTGAAAATACAGCATGAACAGTCTTGCCGTTTTTGCTTTTTGAATATGTGATTACATCGCCGCGGCTAAGCTCTTTTATCTCCATTCGGTTACCAAGCTCATCTTTAAAGCTTACGAAATAATCGCTGTCATCCATGTCAAGCTTAAGAGATGTATTATCATAATAATCATAAACTGTATTGCTGCCAACATCTATACCGCCAACAACCAAAGCATCAAGCGAGCGTATCAGCACGGTGTCTATTGTGTTGTCACCACTATTTTCTATAAGAGTAATCTCGCCGCTTATATCAAGAAAATCATTAGCGGAAAATGTTTCAATAATATCTCCGTTGAACAAGATTTTAGTTGATAACGAAAGGTTAGCTCTTTTTTCATTGCCGTTTTCATCGACATAATACAAAATGTGATTTTTATAATCATAAACATCTTTTGCATTAATCGTGTGTGCGGAAGAATTTTTTTGTGCTATTGCCTTAAGCTGCAGTTTATCTGCATCATAGTAATACTCGGTGTTATAACCTACATAGTCATAACTGCCGGATGCGTTATCGTGCAAAATAATGTTATCAATATATACTCTGCCATTATCCGGCATTACCGTCGGAAGCATGCTAAATCCATGAACACCATAACAGATTCCCTCATCTGCAATTATATTGTGATAATTGAGCAAAAGATTTTTTCCGGGGACTGTGGAATAATTGAGAGATTCCCCCACTCCTGTGTTTAAAAGCAAGTCTACGTGCAGTGCATTATACAAAAGCTTGCATATTGCAATTTTTGATATTTTTTCGTCATTTGCTTCAACACCTTTTAAAATGCCGTTATCATATGCTACCGAAATGTATCCGGTGGGATATCCGCCTTTATACGATGCATATACACCATATCCCAATGCGCAAACCACCATTTTTACAGCTTCGTTGTAGCTGACAGTGTCATAGGGTCTGGCTGCTCCACCCGATAAGATACCAAGATCGTATGCCGATTTTAAAACAGAGTATCCGCTTAACGTTTTGTCGATATCGGTAAACGGATTATCGCCGCTGTCATCACTGATTTCATACGAAAGCATTTTTGTCAGTGATTCCGAAAGCTCAAGTCTGGTCATTTCTTTTGCTGCACTCAGCTTAACAAAGCCAAGCTGTGCCAATATGCTTTCTTCCAAGCAGATATCTTCCTCAGCATATACTGAATCTTTGTTGATTGCTGCAAAAGAAACCGGGCTAAGTGATACGCCGCACATTAAGGAAATAATACAAATTAAACTGACTATACGCTTCATTTACTCAACCCTCATTTCCAACAATTTATGAATTATTACACAAGCCTCCGCCCTTGTTGCTGTGTCATAAGGGGCAAAAACACCCTGTGTTTTACCATTTATTATGTTCATTTGCGCAAGTGCACTGACATAAGCTTTTGCATAGTCGGCCACAGCATTAAAGTCTGCAAATGAAGCATTTGTATCAAGAGGCATAACCGATGCTGCTCTTGCAGCCATAACTGCCATGTCCTGACGTGTGATAGCCTCTCCGCTGCCAAAGCTTCCGTCGCCTTTTCCTGTCACAATACCAAGCCTTGCAGCGGTTGCAACATAAGAATAGAACCAATCATCGGCAGATACATCCGAAAAGCTTGCCACAGCTGATTTATCATTGACATGAAATGCACAAACAAGAAGCTTTGCAAATTCTTCTCTGGATACATTATCATTTGGTGCAAAAACATTACTGCTTTTTCCATTCACTATACCCTTTTTATAAAGACTTTCTACAGCGTCTAAAGCCCATGCGGCACTCGACATATCTCCAAAAGTTATTGTTCTGTTTGGGGTGACCGGGTCAGAAGAAACTTTAGGCGGAACGCTTATATCTACAACACGGTTGCCACCGGACGAACCGGAAGACGATGATACCGGTTTTTTCTCTTTTTGCAGTGCATTCTCCGAGGCAGCTTCAAAAGCTGCTTTAAGCGCATTTATGTCTGTATAGCTGTTGCCCGCAAGCTTATCATTTACAGGATGTGGATTTTTAAGCAAATTATAATTGCTCATGTCAAATAAAAGCCATGAATTATTGTCTGTTATTATCTTTTTAACATCAACGCTGTTTTCAACGGTTTTAATTGCCACCAGAACCGTATTTTGATTAAAGCCCTTCAATACATCTTCAATATAGGAATAGTTGTCATTGATGGCAATTGCAGTGTAAACCGCAGCTTTATTTACATCAGACAAGGCATTAAAGGTGTTGTATGCCGCTTCGGCTTCAACCTTAAAATAATTATTGTATTTTGAAATCAGTTTTTTTACCTCGCTGCCGTCTGATGCAGCATTTATTGTCTGAGGAGCAAGAGCCCTATTGTAAACATCCACAAACTCACTCAGCTCTGCAAATTGTCCGTTTGCAAGAGCTGCTCTGAATTTAAGAATGTCCGCCTGAACCTTTTGCTGCAATTTTGAGCCAAGTGCCAGATAGTCTGACGTGTCAATCGAAAGCACTGCACTGATGTCATCGCAGAATACCTCGTTCCATACGGGAACAGGAGCATTTATAATATTCAAAACATGGTTTACAGTCTCAGCCGAATACATTGTAAAAGCATTCGAGATATAATCTACCTTATTTGCGATCTTATAAAGTACGCTAAAATCGCCGTCTTGCCCCTTAATCGGGAAGGCATAGCCGTCTTTGGTGTATTCGCTGCCAAAAAGCTTGATATAACATATTGAAGCCTTTGGATCCGCGGTTAAGTCGGCAAGCGTTTTTTCGGGTTTGAGAACGATAAATCCACAAGCTTCGGTACCTATGCCAAGTCCACTGGCAGTTATTAGCCCTGTTGCCTGGTTGCTCTTAAAGCTTATTTCTGTTGTCAAGGGGTCTGTAGAGCATGAAGGTATGTTTCCGAGAACTGCCTTGTCGGCAAGAAGACCCATGGTGTTTATATTATCAAGCAAATATGCTTCTGTATAGCCATCATTTGAAGCTGTTACCTCTGCGGTAAGAGTTGACGAATTAAGAGACACAGCATCACTTGTTATATCAAAATCTGCCATTTCTCCGCTCGATAAAAAATGTACAACAACGAGCGTTGCCTCTAAAGGCTCAGTAACATTTGCTTTTATATTTACACTTGCAACAACCTTATCTGATACCTTTGTAAGAGTAACACTGCCTATCTCATATTCTTTGATTGTTTTGAATATAATGTCTGAGCTTATCTCATTGCCAAAAATATCTGCGGCGTTATTTAGTGTAAGTATATATTGTGTATCAAAAGAAAGAATATCTGATATTTCAATCACAAGCTCATTACCGTTTTGCACATAAACCAAATCAGAGCCAATTCTTTTGCCGTCAAGCTCTACCGCCGGTACGTCTTTTATGGGATTGGTAAATTTAATAATCAAATCAGATTCCGTTGTTACAAGACCGTCTGCATTTAAGGGTGATGCTACAGCTGCGTCAAATTCTGATACTGAATAAATACCCAGATTATCAATATAGCATGCAGATGCCTCTGCGACACTTCTGACAAAAAAACCAAGACCGCCATATGGTGCCAGAGATGAATCAATATCAATCTCTCCAAAAACAGTGTTTCCATCGGAAATAACTGTAGCTTTTGCTTTGTTGGTTAAAGAATTAACCTCCAGCACAGCTGAATATGTAACATCGCTAATAAAATCAGAAAGCTCTTTGGTACCAAGCATTATTTTATTTGATACACCATCAAAAACCAAAAGAGGATTATCAGAATTTAATCCTAAAAAGCGGGTTACGGCTGCACCATCGCCATCATCGGTAATATCTGCCATTATTGCATATCTGCCCTTTAAGCTTTGTGGAAACAGTTTTACAAGGCTTGCTGTATTTTCGCCTTCGGCTGCAAATTTGAGAACCCTTTCGCCGTTTAGCTCATAAGGAG
>JAEDEG010000125.1 GCA_016293435.1 Clostridia bacterium | reverse complement strand
TCAGGACGGTACAAACAACAAAGCTTACAAAACTCTTCTTACAAACCTCGATGTTATCAAACTTGATGGTATTGTAAAAGGTACTCACATCATCGAATGTTCAGAAGGAAAAGCTGAAAAAGGCGAAATTTATTATGAAGTATCTGCTATTTATGATGAAAGCGATGACACATATGAAGTTGGTGATGTACCCGCTATCAAAGTAGCTGAAGGCGTAAATGCTGATGAATACTTCGGTATGTCGTCCACAATCTATGTTCAGGAAGTTGCTAAGAGCAAATACGAAATTATTGCTGTTATGCCCGGCGATGACAGTGAAACCGTTGAACTTGCTCTCGAAGATATTTCTGGAGAAACAACAGATAGAGAAATTTATTACTATCCCTCAGCTTCTTCTTCAAAGACAAGCAAGTATAAATTAGATGAACGTTGTGAATTTTACTACAACAACAAGTCAAAAACTACTCTTCTTGAAATCATAAGAGATGACACCAACGATAGAATTTACGAAAACAAAGATATGGCTATCACTCTTATCGAAAATGATGGAGACAGTTCTTTTGATATGGTAGTTGTTAAAGAATATGACTACGACAGAGTAAAGGCTATTGATGTTGAAGCAAGCGAATTTGATAGTTCAAAAGCTAACACATTTGAGTTTGATTTTGATGATGAAGACACCAGCATCACAATGGTTGACAAAGATGGCAATGATATTACTCTTGACGACTTTGCCGAAGATGATGTAATTGCATATATGTCTTCTGGAGATGATAAAGAAGGCTCCGACGATACAGCTGATTATGACTGGATCGAAATCATCAACCTTGGCAAAAGCTGCGTAACAGGTACTGTTGACGAAAAGAAAGCTGATGCTATATTTGTAGATGGTACTGAATATTCCTATACTTTTAAAGACGATCTTTCTTTGGGTGATGAAGGTACATTCTACCTCACACTTAGCGGCAAAATTTTCGATTATGAAAAGGATGTTTCCGTATCCGGCAACTATGCTTACATTCTCGAAACAGATATTAACACAACAGGTTTCTCAGATGCTTGGCAGGTAAAACTTCTTACAAAGAATAACGAAATTGTTATCTACACTGTAAGAGACAAATTCAATATAAGAAAATATAATGAAAGTACGAAAAAGTTTGAAAGTACATCCTGTGACAAAGATAATGAGAATGTACCCGTTCTTTCCGAACTCAGAAATGCAGATAATCATCATACAGATGTTGCAAAGAGAGTTATCACATACAAGCTTGACAGCAAAGGCTACATTAGAGAAATTACAACACTTGCAAATAGAGCAGAAGATTTTGATAAAAAGGAATACAAAGAAGACGTTCAGAGACTTGGTGTTGATGTAGAAGACAATGTTGTTATCTTTAACATTGTTTCTGAATCTATGACATCTGCATATACTGCTGGTCTTTCCTACCTTGTAGATGAAGGTAAATATTCCGGTTATTATTTTGAAAACGAAAAAGGTGATTATGATTGCTTTGTTATTACCGAAGGTACAAGTCTTATTGATGTAACACAGGATATTGCGATTGTTTCTAACGTAACAAAATCATCATTGAATGATAATACAGATGAAGCTTTGAAGGTTAGATACTATACTTCCGGTAAAAATGAAGAAAAAGAAATCATTGTCGTTGATAACAGTGACGTTACAACTCTCGAATGGGGAACAAGTTTAGACATGATTAAAGTTGGTTCTGTATTCATGTTTGCAGATGATGGCAATGGTACTGCTACATCTATCGGTGTTATTGCTGAAGCAAATGCTGCAGGAGATCAAGAGTCTAAACCGTTTACAATCAACAAGAAAGCTACTGACGCTATTACAGGGCTTGATGAAGATGTAACATTTGAGTATGGTTTCCTCGATGATTGGGAGGCTACAAGCAAAGGCATGAAGGTTACAAATGTAGATGGAGATACCTTCAACATTAAATCCGGTGCAAATGCTTACACATACTACAACAGAAGTTCTACTAAGGTTACTATTGAAGTTGGTAGCTGGAGAAAGGGCGATGTTGCTAAGGAAAAAGATGGCATAGCAAATGCTTACTTTACAAAACTTTACAATGGTTCTGTAAGTGATATCGTATCTTACTCAACAAGAAAAGATACAAGTAAGTCACATATAGAAGAAAAAAATTAATTCTTAAGTCTCAACTTAATTAATAATTTTGCAAAAAGAAACCGCGGCTTTATTGCCGTGGTTTCTTTTTGAGTTAAAGAGACGAAAATAATAATTGTTTCGCATAAAACAAATTACATCACGAGATGTGAAAGGAGGTCAGCAATGACACAACACCCCTTCCCGCCTCTTTATGATAAATATTCCAAAATTCTCATATTGGGTAGCTTCCCATCGGTCAAATCGCGTGAACAGATGTTCTTTTACGGTCATCCTCAAAATCGTTTTTGGCGGGTGATTTCCGCTGTTTTTGAATCGGAATTGCCTGTCACCATAGAAGAAAAATCGGATTTTTTGCATGCTAATCACATAGCATTGTGGGATGTGATTGCCTCATGTGAGATTACCGGCAGCTCCGACAGCTCAATCAAAAATGTGGTGCCAAATAATATAAAACCAATTTTAAAAGCCGCCGATATAAAAGAGATTTTTGTAAACGGCAAAATTGCCGAAAAATATTTCAAAAGGTATACGGCAGGCGTCATAGGAAGAACGGCTGTATACCTGCCGTCAACCTCTCCCGCAAATGCGGCATGGACTTTAGAGAGGCTTGTTGATGCATGGCAGATTTGCAAAAGTGTAATGTAAGTACGAAAATGTAATTTGCGAAAAAAACATATTTAAAGGAGCGATTTTTTCTTAGTCATGCTAACATAAAACTTGCATGGCTATAAAATTTTGTATAATTTAATGTAATTTATTGTTTCTTTTTGTCGAAATGTGTGGTATAATAAATACAGAAAGTCTTGCGAGCAAGCATTTTTACTTATGGTAAAATAAATACAGAAAGCTTTGCAAGCAAGTATTTTATCCATGAAATAGTATAGATAAGCTGCTGTGGAGGTACATATTCTATGAAAAAATTCGTATATAACATTTTGATTCTATCATTAGTGTTTGTGACATTACTCGGCCACATTCAAAGCAAAGATATTCCGTTTTCGGCATCAACTGCTCCGGTTGTATCGGCATTTGATGCTGATTCGATAACCGTGTATGCTCCCGACGGACGCGAGCTCGTAGTATATAATTCGGAGCTTCAAACGTATAAAAATAACGGCTGGTATGAGAACAAGTCAGATGTTACCAAAACCATGTACGCACCCGACGGACGTGAAATATTGGTCTACCTTGCAGAGGTTCCGGCATATACCTCCGTTGGCTGGTATGAGAATAAAGCAGATGTTATCAAAACCATGTACGCACCCGACGGACGTGAAATATCGGTCTACCTTGCAGAGGTTCCCGCATATATCTCCGTTGGCTGGTATGAGAATAAAGCAGATGTTACCAAAACACTCTACGCTCCCGACGGCCGCGAAATTTTGGTATATCTTGCAGATGTGGCCGCATATATTTCTCTTGGCTGGTATGAATCTAAGAACGATGTAACCCAAACTCTATATGCCCCCGACGGCCGCCAAATTGTAGTATACAATTCAGAAGTTGAAACATATATTGCTCTTGGATGGCGATATACTCCCATCCGCTCTCTCGACAGCTCAAAGCCAATGGTGGCACTCACTTTTGACGACGGTCCCCGACCTCAGTCAACGGGCAGAATATTAAATACGCTCGAAGCTTATAATTCTTGCGCAACCTTTTTTGTGGTAGGCTACCTTGCCGCTTCATATCCCGATATTCTAAGGCGCATGGACTCCATGGGATGTCAGATAGGCAACCACACATATAACCACCCCGATTTGAGCAAACTATCTGCCTATGGAATAACCTCTCAGATTTCCCGCACCGATGCGATAGTCGAATCTGCTGTCGGGTCAGTACCTACAGCAATCCGACCGCCCTACGGCTCTCGCAATTCCATAGTTATAAATACATGCGACAAACCGCTTATACTGTGGTCAATAGATACACTCGACTGGAAGAGTCGAAACGCAGCATCTGTAATAAACAAGGCTTTGGCATCGGTATCTGACGGTGATATCATTTTGATGCACGACCTTTATGACTCAACTGCAGCGGCGGTAGAAACAATTGTTCCCGAACTAATATCGAGAGGCTTTCAGCTTGTAACCGTAGACGAGATGTCATATTACAAAAACAGACCCATGTCGGCTCATAATGCATACAGTTCATTCAAATAAACGGAGGGATATCTATGGATTTTATAAAACCAAAAGCAGATTTTGATCTCATAAGCTTTGGTGAGGTAATGCTAAGGCTTTCCGCACCAAACAAAGACAAAATTTCTCAAAGCGAAACCTTTGAAAAAAACTGCGGCGGCTCAGAGTTCAACGTAGCGTCCGGTGCTGCCAATCTTGGCATACGGGCGGCTATCGTGACAAAGCTTCCAAAAAATAAGCTGGGTCACTTCATATCAAGACGCATACGCTATGGCAATGTGTCGGACGATTATGTTGTGTGGGATTATTCCGATTCCAAAAGGCTTGGCATATACTTTTATGAAAGTGGTGTTTATCCGCGCAAATCGGCAGTTGTGTATGACCGTGCCGGTGCATCTGTATGCTCTCTCAAGCTTTCGGAAATTCCCGATGATATATATAGCAAAACCCGTATGTTTCATATTAGCTCCATTTCTCTTGCACTTGATCCATATCTTAGGGAGACAGCACTCGAAATGATAAAGCAAATGAAAAAAACAGGTGTTGCCATAAGCTTTGATGTTAACTACAGAGCGGCACTGTGGAGCGAAGAGGAAGCAAAGGCTATAATAGAAAAAATCTTCCCATATGTAGATATTCTCTTTGTATCGGAAGAGACATCTCGCAGAATGCTTGCCCGAAGCGGCACACTTGACGAAATTATGAAAGGCTATGCCGACGACTACGGCTGCAAAATTGTTGCCACCACTCGAAGAGAGGTGGTAAGTCCCATAAAGCATAACTTTGGCTCACGCATATACTATGACGGCAAGTTCTATGAAGAGCCCCACTACATGGGCATTGAGGTTATAGACAGAGTGGGCAGCGGCGATGCCTATGTGGCAGGAGTACTTTACGGAATACTCTCCGGCGGCGATATCGAAAAGGCCATGGCATACGGCAATGCGCTAAGTGCTATCAAAAACACCGTTCTCGGTGATATGTCTGTAAGCTCCATAGATGAGGTTGAGACTGTAATCAAATCTCACAATGCAACCGGCCATCAGGACGAAATGACAAGATAAAGGATGCAAAGATAATGGATATGAAAAATTTGAACATAGGCAAATATATATATGGCATACATCAGGGCAAGGGGAGCTGCGCCTATTGCTACGATTTTGTTTTGCCGAGTGATTCTATCCGTCTTTCGGAGCTTATAGCAGGTGAAGGATATAACTTGATTAACAAATATAATCTTGGCAAAAATATTTTTCAAGAGTACGAAAAAAACGGAGACTATATTCTCACATCATACTACACCCACAGCGGCGAGCTCCGCATAGTAAGCGAACCGGATTGTGCATATCTTAAACGCAGCGACACGGTGAAAAATGCAATGGTAGGTTCAACTGTAGCTCAGATTGACCTTGAGGATTTCGGATTGTCTTATGTTATCAGACTTTGTGACGGCAGATTTATAGTTATAGATGGAGGCTGGGAGTTTGAGCCCGATGCCGACAAGCTCATGGATTGTCTCAGGAGACAGTCGCCGTATGAAAAGCCGGTGATTGCCGCATGGATAATGACGCATGCTCACCTCGACCACTACAGATGCTTTTTTGTGTTTATGCAAAAGTATGAATCTGACGTTGTGATAGAGTCGTTTATATATAACTTCTATGACATAAACGATAAGGACCCTCTGCTTCAGGCGGCATTTGAGAATGAATCGGCTGAATTGCCGCATATTGCTCGTTTTGAAGAGATTGTTGCCAATACGGATGCTTTGGTGTATAAGGCTCACACAGGTCAGGTGTATGATATATCCAACGCTCATCTTGAGATTATATCTTCTCCCGATGATGTTTTCTACACTCCCATGGACGAATTTAACAAATCTTCTCTGATTGTAAGGATGGTGATAGAAGGGCAGACCATTCTATGGTGCGGTGATGCCCACTTTAAGAGTGCACGTCTTGCAAAGCTCTGGGGAGACTATCTGAAATCCGATATTTTGCAGGTGCCTCACCACGGATTTATAGGCGGTGAACCCGAGGAATATGATATTATAAATCCCGATGTGTGTCTGTGGCCTGTGACCGAGGAGGATTGCTATGAGCGGATCAATGTTTATAGAGCAAATTCGCAGCACCTGATGTATAATGTGGATGTGAAAGAATCATTTACCGGGGGAGGCGGTGAGGTTTTGCTCAATCTCCCTTACACCCCAAGGCCAAACGGAAGAAAAATCTATTTAAATAAAATAGAAAAGGCTCAAAAGGCTATTGGCGCAACCTCCTGGTTCTTTGACGATGTTTCGGCAGAGGACTGCACGTTTACATTCATCAGCAATTGCTGTATGGAAAACGGCGCTATAGATGTGTACGCAGATTTGTATTTTGAAAAATCAAAGAATTTTGTACAGAATATAAAGATAGTTGTGCCGCCCTGCTGCGTGTGCAAAAAAAATCTCCTCAACCCCGATGATGCTGACCCCAACGCATTGTTTTTTAACCGAAACTCTCTTTATACAAAGGGTGTTCCCGAGGGTGAGCATTTTGCGGTGCGTTTTAAATCAAAACAACTCTTTGTGGTAAGGGGCAGCAAGCCCGATATTTATCACAACTGACATTAAGCTGATTAGGAAAATCAAAAACCGTTGAATTATTACGGTATTTGATTTATAATTGTTATATAGATATTCAGAAAGGATGATAAAAAATGTATAAATTTCCTATAGGTGCAATTCTCGAATCGTTCCGTCTTCCACGTTCGCAGGCAATTAAAGCGGCGTCAGACATTGGTGCAAACGGTATTCAGATGTATGCTACAAGTGGGGAAAATGCACCCGAAAACCTAAGCAGCTCGGCAAGACGTGATCTCATAAATGAAGTCAAGGCAAACGGCCTCGTTTTTTCGGCACTATGCGGAGACCTCGGTCACGGATTTGGCAACAAAGAAATGAACCCCGGTCTTATAGAAAAGTCAAAGCGGATTGTAGACCTTGCGCTTGATCTCGAAACCAACATCATCACCACCCATATTGGTGTTGTTCCCTCCGATTCAAATAACGACCGCTACAAAATTATGCAGGAGGCATGCTTTGAGCTGGCAAACTATGCAGACAGCTGTAA
>JAEDEG010000124.1 GCA_016293435.1 Clostridia bacterium | reverse complement strand
AAGGTCAATTAAAAGTCGCTTAATATTTGTGGACATTTTATATTGCAATTCATATGTGAATAATTTTTTTAAAAAAAGTGTTGACAAAACACACCAAAGCTGTTATAATATCATTCGTACCGTTTGAGGTGCGCAATATAGCGCCATCGCCAAGTTGGTAAGGCACCGGATTCTGATTCCGGCATTTCGGAGGTTCGAGTCCTTCTGGCGCTGCTTAAAAAACCGTCAATCCTTATGAAGGATTGGCGGTTTTTTATGGCAAAATACGCTGTGCGTGTGGAATATTTGCTTTGCAAATGTTAATGTTGTATTATTTTTGCAAACTGCATAAAATATAATATCTTCCAATATTCGGTTATTTGGCAATTTCGTATTGACAAAAGCAGATTTATATGCTACAATATAGCCGAAGATTAGGTGCGAGGGTAGCACCTTCAAAAAAGAAATCCCCATCAAAGACCGGGTGTGAGGGTAACACCTTTCAAAAAGAAATCCCAACGGAAGATATGCCCTTGTGTGTTAAACGCAAGGGCTTCATTCTTTTTATTCGAGGAAAACAAATGAATACTAAAAAAGATTACCAATTAAATTATTTATCAGCAGAATTTTATAATAAATATAATTGCAACGATTATCCAGAAATCGAGAACAAAGATAACCGTCCGTATATGGTTGTGCTGATTAAAATAGGAAACAATACTTTTGCCATTCCGTTTAGAACGAATGTACCACATGGTAATTGTTATAAGTTCAAGAAATCCACACGCCCTACAAATACTGTGACGGGGCTTGATTACACAAAGGCTGTTATTGTAAATGACAGTAAGTACATAGGTGTAGCAGCACGAATAAATGATATGGAATATACTGAGTTGAGTGAAAATTCAGCATTTATTATAACTCAGTTTAAAAAATTTGTTTCAGATTATATTGCTTATGCAAATGGTAAGAAGAATTACTATGCTGTAAAAAAGTTTCAATTTACGACACTTAAATATTTCCATAAAGAGCTTGGAATAAATGTGTGATTTATGTCTGTTGTGCCTAGGTATGCAACTAAAATAAGATTGGATTCAGATGCTTGAAGTAATAGTTTTGAATTTGAAACAATAGAAATCAAACCAAATCAAACGACAAGATTCAGTCATGATTTTGCTATACATATTTTGCATACTAATCTCTCAAACCCGACTGCTAAAAATCTAAAAAAGCCCAACAAATGGCTGCATCGCATTTGTTGGGCTTTTGCTATATTATTTTCCCTAAAGCATATAGAACTCAAAATCAAATTCAGGGTCATCGAGACGGTACTTTTCTATAAGCTCCGGACCGCAGCTTTGTGAACCTATTCCGGAAACCTTATAATCTATACGGATATTTGTGCATCCGTTTCCTTTTAATTCATCGGTATGAGTGGCTTCGGTCAGAGCATGAGAGGTATATTGCGAAACACAAAATTCAAACTCACCGTTTGTGGCAAAGGCAAGACCGCTGCTCATTTTTAGGTATTTTGTCTTTATGTGATTTCCGTGTTCCTGTGGCATTACATAATCTACATACTGAGATTTTGCGTCGCTTGTGTACAATCCGACCCTTGCGTGACGATTCATATCACAGTAACATTCGTCCTCGCCCATACCGTAGTATATAAAGCTGTCGTTCATTGTCGGCGATGTAAACTCAAAGCCGAGACGAGGCAAATAAATGCCAAGACCGTCACGAAGCTTTCCGCTTAGGCTGATTTTGACTTCACCGTTTTCAAAGAAGGTATATGATGTTGTGTGATAAACAAACGGCATTCTCGATACACCTGCAAGCGCGCCCGTAACCGTGACTGTATTTTTTGAAAGCTCACATGAATACACCTTTGAAAACTGACGGTTGATATTTTCTCCCGACCAATTGTCACCGTCTATAAGTCCCCATTGCTTTTTGATGCTTCTGTCATTGTCTGTGGGTGCTCTCCAGGCTGTAAGCTTGGTGAAATCGGCAAGCTGCTCACGGCCGTTTTTGATTATGCTTTCAAATGCTCCGTAATGCTTGTTAAACACATAGCTGTATCCGTCTCCGCTCACATATATGCGCAGCTCGTCCTCGGTTATTGCGCTGTGCGGACTGCTGAGCTCGATCGGTTTAACCGCAGAATTTAGTTTGTGCTGCATCATACCGGTTTCGTAGCCGTCTTCATTTAAAAGTGAGATATTGAGATATGTGCCAAGCCTGCACTCTGACGGTATTTCAAACGGAATATCAATCTCTGCTTGCGCATGAGGCTCTACAGATATTCGCATTTCCTTTTGAGCCGTTGCTTTGCCGTCTGTATTGAGAGAAAGGACGAGGGTGTATTTGTCAAGATTTGTAAAATCGTGCCAATTGGTAATTTTGATTTTGTCGCCGCAAAGCTCCGTATCAAAATAATGATAAGAATATTTTGCATTAAGTGAGCCCGCCTTAAAGCTCCTGTCTGAGAAAACGAGTCCGTCACAGCAGAAGTTTTTGTCGCTTGTAATTTCCCCAAAGTCACCGCCGTATTTTTGGATACCGTCGTCTATAAACACATGATCTGCCCATTCCCAGATGCATCCGCCTATGAGCTTGGGATACTTTTTGAACAGCTCCATATAATCGTAAACATCACCGGGGCCGTTACCCATTGCGTGAGCATATTCGCACAAAAAGAACGGCTTGCAGATTTTATCGTCGTGAGCGTATTCCTCGATATCTTTTGTTGAATGATACATCCCCGATATAACATCCGCATTGGAATAATCACCCTTGCGGGATGCGTCCTCACAATGGATAAGCCTTGAGGTGTCGCGCTGCTTTGTCTGTTTTATCATGGCAATGTGATTTTCTCCGTGACCGCTTTCGTTGCCCGTAGACCACATAATAACGCAGGCATGATTTTTGTCTCTTTCTACCATTCGTTCCATTCTTTCCAAAAACTCCGCTTTAAAATCGGGGTTTGTACACGGCCATATGGGATTTTCCACATCAAAATTATACGGTTCACTTGCGTATCTTTGAATAAATCCGTGTGTTTCGATATCCGTTTCGTCTATAACATAAAAGCCCATTTTATCGCACATATTCAAAAATTCCGGAGTAGGGGGATAGTGGGAGGTTCTTATTGTGTTTATGTTGAGCTTTTTCATTGCCTTCAAATCGGCAAGAAGTTCATCCTCTGTCATACAATAGCCGTTTTTCGGGTGTGTATCGTGATGGTTTACGCCCTTTAAAATGACCGGTGTTCCGTTTATCAAAAGCTCCGATTTTTCTGAAACCGCAACCTCGCGCATACCTACATAAAAAGGTATATACTCGGTTTTGCCCTTTACAACAACGGTGTACAGATGCGGATTTTCGGCATTCCACAAAACGGGATTGTCCAAATTTTCCACCTTGACACCGTTATCATATATATCATAGTCCTGCACATCTGCGGTAATTGCTTTTGTGTCGGCTTTTATAAATACATCCTTTATATGGTCTTCTTCGCGGGAAAGAAGGTAGACATCCCTAAATATTCCGCTGTATCGGAAAAAGTCTTGATCCTCAAGATAACTTCCGAGACACCATTTGAGCACCTTGGCGGTAACGGTGTTTGTTCCCTCATTTATAAATTCGCTTATATCAAATTCCGCCTGAAGATGTGACCCTTGCGTAAAACCCACATATTTTCCGTTTATGTATAAAAACATACATGAAGAAACTCCTTCAAAAACTATATAGGTTTTTCTGCTTTTCCATTTTGCGTCGATGCAGAAGCTGCGTGAATAAACACCGCAGGGATTATCGTCGGGAACATAAGGTGCATCTACGGGGTGCGGATAGTTTACATTTGTGTATCCCGGATTTTCATAGCCAAGCGTCTGCCAGCATGACGGAACGAAAACCGTGTCCCATGCGGTAATGCTTTCGGGAACATCAATGTCCCTTTTAAAATATGCAAAATTCCATCTGCCGTTTAAAAGACGGTAGTATGCCGAATTTTCCTTTTTGCCCTCAAGAGCTTTTTCAAGAGTGTCATAAGGAATGTAGTATGCTCTTTGGGGCTCTCTGTTTTCAGACGTTTGATTAAAATTCTCGTATTTTCTCATTTCTTCCTCCCGGATAATTAACTTATAACTATATGTGTGATAATATTATACTATTATACTCTTTTGTGTAAATTTTTGATTTATTTTATCGTTGTAGCATTTCTGCAAAGTGACTATTTTGCCGTGGGTGTACATTTTGTGAAAGCTCACCTTTTTCTTTTGCGCTTGGGCGGTGGATTGAGCTCTGTTTCATAAATTGCGGCATTTTTTTCGTACATATCGGGACGGTTTTCCTTTGTAATGAGTATTGATTGACGTCGGCGCCATTCGTTTATTTTGGCATGGTCACCCGAGAGCAGAACCTCCGGCACCTCCCTGCCCATAAAAATAGGCGGGCGGGTATACTGGGGATATTCCAAAAGGCCGTCAAAATGTGATTCGTCGGTAAAGCTGTCTTCGTTTGACAAAACACCGTCTATCATGCGGCTGACTGCGTCTATAACCGTCATTGCCGGCAGCTCTCCTCCGGTGAGAACATAGTCACCAATCGAAATTTCTTCGTCGGCAATTTCATCGAGCACCCTCTGGTCGATTCCCTCATAGTGTCCGCACAAAAATAAAAGGTTATCCTTTTTGGCAAGCTCTATCGCTTTTTGCTGGTTAAACACCGCCCCCTTTGGCGACATGTGTATGACATGGGGCTTTGAACCGAGCTTTTGAACCACACTCATATATGCATCATACACGGGCGGTGCCTGCATTACCATGCCTCTGCCGCCTCCGTAGGGGGCATCGTCTACGCGGTTGTGCTTGCTTGTGCTAAAATCTCTGATGTTTAATATATTAAAATTTAAAATTCCCTTTTCCTCCGCTCTGCCAAGTATACTTGTGTGAATTATACCGCCAAACATCTCGGGAAAAAGGGTAAGAATATGAAAATTCATGATCAATCAAGCAACCCTTCGGGCATATCAACGAGGATATAGCCCTCTTGTATATTAATTTCTTTTATTACGGACTTTAAAGCGGGCACATATATGGGGCTTTTGCCCTTGGCCGCTACGGTATACACATCGTTGCTTCCGGTTTGAAAAACATCGGTAACCGTGCCGTAGCTCATGTTTTCGTCTTTGACCTCAAGCCCTATAATATCTGCCACAAGGTATGTACCCTCGGGCAAATCATCAAAGGTGCTTTTGGGTACATAGAGCACCTTTTGGCGCATGGCATCCGCTTCTTCAATGGTATTGATGCCCCTTAGCTTGAGTATAACTGAGGCCTTGTGATATTTGACACCGGTAATTTTGAGATAGGTGCCGTCGGCGGTATATACACCGCTTATTTCTTCAAAAAACTCGGGATAATCGGTACGCGCGGCTACCTTTAGCTCGCCGCGCAGGCCGTGGGTATTTACTATTTGGCCTACATCTATCATATTTTCCATAGGAACGGCTCCTTTTTCAATAAGCGGCAAAGCCGCGTCATTTAGCGCTTTCAGTGGGAGATTGAACTCCCACTGAAAAAATTAAGTGCCAAGTGCCGCCTATAGAGGCGGATGACATCTTAATTTAGTTATAAACTAAGAGGTTTTAAATCAGAACAGATTTAAAACCTCCGCTTATTACTGTACAATTTCTACAATTGCTTTTTTGTTTTCTCTGCTGGCACAGGCCTTGATAACAGCGCGAATCGACCTTGCAATTCTGCCCTGCTTTCCTATAACCTTACCCATATCAGATTCGTTAACATGGAGCTCCAAAACAACACAAGAGTCGCTTTCAGACTCGGTAACATATACATCATCAGGGCAGTCAACGAGAGATTTTGCAATAAATTCCAATAATTCCTTCATATGTTTTTACCTCCCGGTAAACTTAGCTTTCAAAAACTGCTGAATTTGCATGTCAAAAATACAAATTATTTTATGGCGCCGCTGATTTTGAGAAGCTCTTTTACTGTATCTGTGGGCTGTGCACCTTGGCTGAGCCACTTTGCAGCTTTTTCGTTATCTACATTGATGGAAGAAGGATTTGTGAGGGGATTGTATGTTCCAATCTGCTCGATGAATCTGCCGTCTCTGGGATATCTTGAATCTGCTACAACAATTCTGTAGAAAGGTGTTTTTTTAGCACCCATTCTCTTTAAACGAATTTTTACCATTTTAAATTCACCTCCGGTTAAATTTTTGTATACAAATAGTAATTATTTGAAAAGATTGCCAAAACCGCCTGCAAAGCGTTTCATCTTTTTCGGATTACTAAATTGTTTCATCATTTTTTGCATTTGGTCAAACTGCTTTAAAAACATATTTACCTCTTGCACTTTTGTGCCGCTGCCATCGGCAATTCTTTTTTTGCGGCTCGAGTTGAGTATGGTGGGGTTGGCTCGTTCCTTTTTGGTCATAGAGGTTATCATTGCCTCAATGCGACCAAGCTTTTTTTCATCAATTGATGCGTTTGAAAGTGCCGATGCATTGACTCCGGGAATCATCTTGATAAGATCCTGCAAGGATCCCATTTTTTTCATCTGCTGCATTTGAGCGAGATAATCATCAAGATTAAACTGCTGCTTCAAAAGCTTTTGTTCGAGCTCTGCCGCTTCTTTTTCATCGAATGCCTGCTGAGCCTTATCTATAAGAGTGAGCACATCTCCCATGCCGAGTATGCGCGATGCCATGCGGTCGGGATAGAACCAGTCCATATCGGTGAGCTTTTCGCCCTGACCAACCAGCTTTATGGGCTTGCCGGTAACTGCTCTCACCGAAAGCGCCGCACCGCCTCGGGTGTCGCCGTCGAGCTTGGTAAGCACCATGCCCGATACGTCGAGCTTTTCGTCAAAGGCAGATGCCACGTTTACTGCGTCTTGACCCGTCATAGCATCGAGAACAAGAAGGATTTCGGATGGATTGACCTTTTGTTTGATGTTTAAAAGCTCATCCATGAGCTCCTCATTGAGATGAAGCCTGCCGGCTGTATCTATGATTACAATGTCGTTGCCGTGACGCCTTGCATGCTCAACGCTTTGCTCTGCAATATATACGGCATCATTGGAATCGTCTATGGAAAATACGGGGATATCAAGCTGAGAGCCTACAACCTGAAGCTGTTTTCTTGCGGCGGGGCGGTACACGTCACATGCTGCAAGAAGTGGCCTTTTGCCCTGTTTTTTGAAAAGACCGCCGATTTTGCCGGAGGTTGTGGTTTTGCCGGCACCCTGGAGACCAACCATCATTATGACGGTGGGAGATTTGGAAGAAAAGTTGATTTTCTTAACCTCGGTGCCCATGAGGGCGGTAAGCTCCTCGTTAACAATCTTTATAACCTGCTGACCGGGAGTAAGGCTTTCGAGCACATTGGAGCCCAGAGCCTTTTCGGAAACGGA
>JAEDEG010000123.1 GCA_016293435.1 Clostridia bacterium | reverse complement strand
TCGGGTTTTTGAGCATTTATTCCGAGTTCGCGGCATACAACATCCGAAAAATTCGATTTTTCGAGCATAAGCGGTGCTTCATACAAATTTGAAAGAGTAATATTTTCTATAACACAATCAGGCTTTACATTGCAAAACAGGGAAATTTTGTCAAATATGCTTTTTTCGAGGGGCTCATCTGCGCGAAGAACGATAATATCCGGCTTAATACCCATACCCTGCAATTCCTTTACGGAGTGCTGTGTGGGCTTTGATTTGTGCTCGTCACTTCCGCGGAGAAAAGGCACTAAAGTTACATGAATAAACAAGCTGTTATCACTACCTGCCTCCAAAGAAACCTGACGAACCGCTTCAATAAATGGCTGAGATTCTATATCGCCAATGGTTCCGCCTATTTCGGTGATTACCACATCAGCATTTGTTTTTTTGCCTACACTGTATACAAATTCTTTTATTTCGTTGGTGATATGCGGAATTACCTGAACGGTAGAGCCCAAATATTCACCTCTGCGTTCTTTGTTCAAAACATTCCAATATACCTTACCCGTTGTAAGATTAGAATACTTATTTAAGTTTTCGTCTATAAATCTTTCATAATGTCCGAGGTCAAGGTCTGTTTCGGCTCCGTCCTCCGTAACATATACCTCTCCGTGTTGATAGGGACTCATTGTTCCCGGATCAACATTTATATACGGATCAAGCTTTTGTGCGGCAACCTTTAACCCTCTTGCTTTCAACAATCTTCCGAGCGATGCTGCGGTTATGCCTTTTCCAAGTCCCGAAACAACACCGCCTGTTACAAATATATACTTTGTCACAAAATTACCCCCTCTTTATTCCACAGTCACTGATTTTGCTAAATTTTTTGGTTTATCTATATCGCATCCGTTTAGCTTTGCAACATAATATGCGAGAAGCTGCAAGGGCACAATTTCAAGTATTGGGGAGAAAATCGAATTGAATCTGGGTACACTTATTATATCATTGGCAAGCATAGTGATTTTTTTGTTATCATTAAAGCAAACAGCCAAAACCCTTGCTCCTCTTGATTTGACCTCCAAAATATTGCTCATTGTTTTTTCTGTAATATCCTCATTGCACAAAAGAGCAATAACAGGAGTACCTTCACTGATAAGAGCGATTGTTCCGTGCTTTAATTCTCCGGCAGCATAGCTCTCGGCGTGAATGTATGAAATCTCTTTCATTTTAAGTGCTCCTTCCAGAGCCAACGCATAGTCAGTGTTTCTGCCGATAAAAAACATAGAATCTGTATTAAAATACCTTTTTGCGGTATTTCCAATTTTGGAATTCATATCTATTGTGTTTTGTAAAAGCTTTGGAATACTCGCAAGCTCGTTTATAAGATTTTTATACTCATCCTGAGTTATTTTTCCTAAATTATTTGCTGCATAAACCGCAAACAGATAAAGAAGCGTAAGCTGTGTTGTATATCCTTTTGTGGTAGCAACAGCAATTTCCGGTCCTGCGTGAGTATAAAGAATAAAATCCGCAAGCTTTGCAATAGTACTTCCCACAACATTTACGATTGCAAGGGTTTTTGCACCTCGCTTGCTGCATTCTTTCATTGCGGCAATAGTGTCGGCTGTTTCTCCCGATTGTGACAAAACAATTAAAAGTGTGCTTTCATCTATAATCGGATCAGAATATCTAAGCTCGCTTGCCAATTCTACCTGCACAGGAATACGGCAAAGCTTTTCGATTGTATATTTTCCGGCACAGCCTGCATAATATGCCGAGCCGCAGGCTGTTATCAAAATATTTCGTACCTTGGAAAGGTCTAAATTTAAATCCTCCAAAACAATCTTTTCATCTTTAATTCGAGGCGTAATTGCAGATTTAACTGCTCGCGGCTGCTCCATAATTTCTTTGAGCATAAAATGCTCATATCCGCCTTTTTCTGCCGCTTGAATATCCCAGTCAATGCGACTTGGCGCTTTCTTTATTTCTGCACCCGTGCAATCAAAGGTTTTAATCTCATAAGGAGAAATTTCTGCATACTCGCCGTCTTCAAGATAAATTACATTTTGAGTATGATTTACAAGGGCTGTTACATCTGATGCAAAATAGTTTTCACCGGCGCCTATGCCTATAATCAACGGACTTGACAGCTTTGTAGCAAAAATTTTACCCGGTTCATCCGTACACAGAATACCCAGAGCATATGAGCCCTTCAGCTTTGATGCCACCTTGCGTACACACTTTTTTATATCTCCGTTGTAGTACATTTCAAGCAAATGCACTACAACCTCTGTGTCTGTTTCGCTTTCAAAATAATAGCCTTTTTCCGTAAGGCTTGATTTTAGCTCCAAATAGTTCTCTATAATGCCATTGTGTACAACTGCAAATTTTCCGTTATTACTTTTGTGAGGGTGAGCATTTGTATCTGTTGGTGCACCGTGTGTTGCCCAGCGTGTATGTCCTATTGCGGCAGTTCCGGGAAGTAATGCTCCGTTTTCGGTTTTTTCATTGAGCACTGCAATTCGTCCCGTTACCTTTGTGATATTTATTTTTCCTTCATTAAGCACTGCAATTCCTGCCGAATCATATCCTCTGTATTCTAACTTTTCAAGGCCTCCCAATATAATAGGGGCGGCGTTTTCGCTGCCGGTAAATCCAACTATTCCGCACATAATAAAATTCTCCTTACTTTTTTACTCCCATTCCACAGTGGCAGGGGGCTTACTTGTGATATCATAAACCACCCTTGAAACGCCGCTGACCTCATTTGTTATTCTGCTTGATGCTTTTTCCAAAACCTCAAAGGAAAGTCTTGACCACTGTGCCGTCATAAAATCATCTGTTGTTACAGCACGGAGTGCAACCGTCACACCGTATGTTCTTGCGTCTCCCATAACACCAACACTTCTTGTGTCTGTAAGCACCGCAAAATACTGATTGGCACTTTCATCGGCCTTTTTAAGCTCCTCGCGAAATATGCTGTCTGCTTCTCTCAAGGTTTCAAGCTTATCTTTTGTTATTTCTCCGATTATTCTTACTGCAAGTCCCGGTCCCGGAAAAGGCTGACGCCAAACCAATTCTTTTGGAATATTAAGCTTTTCTCCCACTATTCTTACTTCATCTTTGAAAAGATATCTCAAAGGCTCGACAATTTGCTCAAATGAAATCACATCGGGAAGTCCGCCTACATTGTGATGGCTTTTAATGGTTGCACTGTCACCCAATCCGCTTTCAATTATATCGGGATAAATTGTACCCTGTGCCAAAACATCTATTTTGCCAATTTTTTTTGCTTCATCCTCAAAGGTTCGTATAAATTCTTCTCCAATTATTTTTCTCTTTTGCTCCGGCTCGGTAACACCTTTTAGCTTTGACAAAAATCTTTCCTGTGCATTTACTCTGATTAAGTTAAGACCAAACTGTTTTCCGAAGGTTTTTTCTACGAAATCTCCCTCATCTTTTCTGAGCAGTCCGTGGTCTACAAATATACAGGTTAGATTTTCGCCTATTGCTTTGTTGAGAAGAACTGCACAAACCGACGAATCAACTCCGCCCGATAAAGCTAAAAGCACTCGCTTTCCTTTAAGTGTCTGTTTGTATTCGGCAACTGCTTTTTCTATAAATTCATCCATTTTCCAATCGCCGCTACATCTGCATATTTCAAACAGAAAATTTTTGAGTATTTCTTTTCCGTACTCTGTATGAGTTACTTCGGGGTGAAACTGTACTGCATATAGGGATTTTTCCTCATTGCACATTGCAGCTGTAGGACAGTTATCGGTTTTTGCAATAACCTTAAAGCCATGCGGAACCGATTTTATATAGTCGGTATGGCTCATAAAGCAAATGCTTGTGCCGGGAATATTTGAAGTAAGCTTGCTTTTTTCATAATATATTTTCGTTTTTCCGTATTCAGATATGTCATTGGCGCTTGCAATTTCACCGCCTGCCATGTATGCCATAAGCTGTGCACCATAGCATATTCCCAAAATAGGAATACTGCAGTTTAGAATTTCTTTATCAAAGTGCGGTGAGCTTTCATCATATACACTGTTGGGGCCGCCTGTAAAAATAACGCCTTTGTAGCCTTCTGCCTCAATTTGGCTTACGGATATTTTGTTATAAGGTTTTATTTCCGCATAAACTCCGTTTTCACGAACTCTGCGGGCAATAAGCTGATTATATTGACCGCCAAAATCCAAAACAAGTATTTTCTCCATTAGTTTAGCCTCCTGATTTATACCGAAATTTCTGCCGTGGTTCTTTTAATATCAGCAATATATGGCTTTACCTCCTCAAGGAAGGCTTCAACCTGCTTTTCACTTCGGCCGATATAGTCTAAAGGATTTAACAGCTCATACATTTCCTGTTCGGACAAGCCGAATTCTTTTTCTTCACTAAGGTATTTTAGGAGGTTCAAGGGCTCTCCGTTTTTCATTTCTTCGGTAGCCTTCATAGAGCATTGTCTTATTATTTCGTGAACTTTCTGCCTGTCACCGCCTTTTTTTACAGCCTCCATCAACAGGTTTTCCGTTGCTATAAACGGCAGATAATCATTTACTGCTTTTTCAACAATTTTTTCGTTCACTCTGAGTCCGTCTGTCACATTTTGAGCAAGTCTGATAATTGCATCTGCACACAAAAAGCCCTCCGGCATAGAGATTCGTCTGTTTGCCGAATCGTCAAGGGTTCGCTCAAGCCATTGTACCGATGCTGTCATCGAAGCGTTCATGCTGTCTGCCATCAGATATCTTGAAAGCGAGCATATTCTTTCACTGCGCATAGGATTTCTTTTGTAGGCCATAGCAGATGAGCCGATTTGATTTTTTTCAAAAGGCTCCTCAACCTGTCTGTCGTGCTGCAAAAGTCTGATATCATTTGCCATGCGATAGCAGCTTTGGGCAACAGAGGACAAGCAATTTAATATTCTGCTGTCAAGCTTTCGGGGATAGGTCTGACCACATACAGAAAAGCATTTCTCAAAGCCAAAGTCTTGTGCTATCATTTTATTCATTTCATCAATTTTTGCGGTATCACCCTCAAACAGCTCCATAAAGCTTGCTTCTGTTCCGGTAGTTCCCCGGCAGCCAAGAAACTTGATACAACCAATCACTTCGTCAATTTCCTGTGTATCACACAAAAAGTCCTGCATCCAAAGTGTTGCACGTTTGCCCACGCTTACAAGCTGTGCCGGCTGATAATGGGTGTATCCGAGGGTGGGGGTTTTTTTATACTTATCTGCAAAATCATAAAGATTTGCAATTACTTTCAAAAGCTCCTGCTTAACATAAAGAAGGGCATCTCTGTAAATAACAAGGTCGGCATTATCCGTAACATAGCAGCTTGTAGCTCCTAAGTGAATAATGCCTGCCGCACTCGGTGCAGCCTTTCCAAAAGCATAAATGTGAGCCATAACATCGTGACGGACTTCTTTTTCTTTTTTGGCAACAACTTCATAATCAATATCTGTAATGTGTGAAGACAGCTCTGAAACCTGTTCTTTTGTAATAGGCAAACCCAAAGTCATTTCGGCTTTTGCCAAAGAAACCCACAGCTTTCTCCATGTTTGATAACGAGTGTCGGAAGAAAACAGGTTTAGCATATATTCCGAAGCATATCGTGATGATAAAGGTGATTCATATTTATTTGTCATTTGATTGTATTCCTTTCAGTTTATGATGAATTGCTTTTTTGGCATCAATATCTGCTGTTGCAGGTATTACCGCTTTTTATGTGCAAAACAGCAGGATTTTAATTTCCGCCGGAAAAATCTGAGGTGTTAAATCTTTTTTATTATTTTATATAAAGTTCAATTTATTACTTTACAATAATACTTTCTCTCTCTGGACCAACCGAAATATATTTAATTTTGCAAGACAAGCTGTCCTCCAAAAATAATACATAATCCCGAGCCGCTTTGGGCAAATCTTCCCATTTGCGTACACCGGTTATATCGCACTCCCAGCCGTCAAGATATTTTATGACGGGTTTGGCTTTGTTTAAAAGTGCCGGAAACGGAAATCTTGTTACCTCTTTTTCGCCTACAATGTAAGATGTGCAAACGGGAATTTTTTTCATATAGCTCAAAACATCCAATTTTGTAAGAGCAATTTCGGTTGCCGCTTGTACCTCAATACCATAAGAGGTTGCCACAATATCCATTGCTCCAACCCTGCGCGGCCTGCCGGTTTTTGCCCCGTATTCCAACCCTGCTTCACGCAGCTTGTCTGCTTCATCACCAAACATTTCAGAGACAAAAGGACCTTCGCCCACACAGGTTGAATAGGCTTTGACAACACCGACAACATTGTCAATTTTTGCACCCGGAAATCCCGAACCGATAGGTGCGTATGCGGCAGTTGTATTTGATGATGTTGTGTATGGATGAATGCCGTAATCCAAATCACGAAGTGAACCGAGCTGAGCCTCAAATAGAATTTTTTTGCCGCTTGCTGAGGCCGCCTTTAAAAACTCTCCCGTATCACATATAAATGGTTTTATTTTTTCGGCGTAGGTTTCAAGCCAATCGTAAATATCTTTTTCTGTATAGGGTTTTGCTCCATAGACCTTTGTAAGTGTTAGGTTTTTCCACTCCGTTATGTCCTTCAAATGCTCCTTTAATGCTTCCGGATAAAAAAGCTCTCCGGCAAGGATTGTTTTCTTTTGATATTTATCAGAGTAAAACGGAGCGATACCTTGCTTTGTTGAGCCGTACTTTTTGTCTTTTAAGCGGAGCTCCTCAAGCTCATCTAAGTCTTTATGCCAAGGAAAAAGCAGTGATGCTCTGTCGCTTATTTTTAGGTTATCGCTTGTAATGGAAACACCTTTTCCGGTTATATCTTCAATTTCTTTCCAAAGACTTTCGAGATCGAGTGCAACACCGTTTCCCAAAATATTTACAACACCGTCTCTGAATATACCCGAGGGCAATAGATGAAGGGCAAATTTACCTTTATCGTTAATAACGGTGTGTCCGGCATTTCCGCCGCCTTGATACCTTACAACAACATCGTAGCTTTCTGTGAAAAGGTCAACCATTCTGCCTTTGCCTTCATCACCCCAGTTTATTCCTACAATAGCACAGTTCGACATATTATCAAGCTCCTTACTTAAATATTATTGATGGCTCTTTTCATTACCTCGGTATATGCATCTTCCACACCGCCCAAGCTTAAGCGGAATCTGTCTTTATCAAGCTTTTCACCTGTTTTGCTGTCCCAAAATCTGCATGTATCGGGACTGATTTCGTCAGCCAAGATGATAGCTTTGTCGCTTGTCTTACCAAACTCAAGCTTAAAATCAACAAGAGTTACACCGCATTTTTCCCAAAATTCTTTGAGGGCTTCATTGATTTTAAGCGCATAAGCTCTGATTGTGTCAATATCTTCGCTTGTGGCAGCACCTATTGCTATAGCGTGGCTGTCGTTTAGCAGGGGATCGCCAAGCTCATCGTTCTT
>JAEDEG010000122.1 GCA_016293435.1 Clostridia bacterium | reverse complement strand
GTTGCCGAAAGGGTTAAAACTCTCTCGTGCGTGTATGCGTGTATATGTTGCTATTTCTCTCTATATATTCATATTTTTATATATATAAAGTTTTTTGGAAACATAGGAAACAACCACACTGCAAGGCTGACCGCCCAAAGCTTTGGGTTGTTTCCTTAAAATGTTTCTATTATCCCTTTTAGGAAATTGTGGAAACAACATCAATTGGTTTCTTTGTTTCCATTGGCAACACGAATATAGGTCTTTTGCACTCCATAACCGGGAATGCGTGTCTTGCCGGAGGCATTTCCCGAATAACGCTCCCAACCGCCGAGTTTGTATAGAATACCTTCAATTTCATATGAATCACTTTTTTTGAGACTCTCACGAGGTTTTCCGAAGCACTCACACCATATTTCCATAGTGCAGACTTTGTCACGCTCTATCGTTCCGTGCCTTTTCACCTCACCAAACTCCGTGCCGTTGAGGTAGCTTTTTCTTTCATATAAATCCATAGATGACCACTCATCGGGAAGTAAGGTGTTGAGGTATTCTTCAACAATACCTTCTCGGTCATCCGTTTCCATTGCTTCTCGCTGCATAGCGTATGCCTGTTCCGCAATTTCACCTTTTAAGAATAGCTCTTCGCCACGATTGTAATACTCCACGGCTTCTGCCCATATTTGGTCGATATCTGTGAGTTCCCAAGCATGGTATTTTCCTTTACCCGTCACATTAACAGGAAAGAATCTGCGATTGCCGGTTATGTCACGCAGAAAACCACCGTCGCTGTTAGTTGTACCAACGATAATGCAGCTTCTCGGATGGCTTTCAACAGAGGTGCCGTAGGCTTGACGGTACTTGTCATCGGTTCGGGAAACAAAGGATTTGATTGTTTCGACATCAATTTTTTTCATACCGTTAAGCTCTGAGATTTCAAGAATCCAGTATCCCTGCAATTTTTCAGGAGCTGTCTTGTCCTTCATATCCGCAATTGACAAAGAGTCCGAGAACCACTGCTGTCCGAGCTTTGCAAAAAGTGTTGATTTACCTATGCCTTGCTTACCGCTAATAACGAGAATGGAATCGAATTTTGTGCCGGGTTTGAAAATTCTTGCAACTGCAGCCACGAGCGTTTTCCTTGTTACAGCTCGTACATATTCCGTATCTTCAGCACCAAGGTAATCAACGAGCAATGTATCAAGCCTTTCGGTACCATCCCACTTCAATTCCGAAAGATACTCTTTAATAGGATGGTAAAGTCGATCGGATGAGGTCACAGCGAGAAGTGCATCCTTAAACTTTGTAGGTGACCATATCCCGTATATGCGTTCAAAATACATCTTCGCACAAGCAAGGTCAGTGTCGCTCCAACCCGGCTTTACTTGCTTCCATGGTAAAGGTCCAACAACGTCAATCATATTTTTGAACTGGTTAAATACGATGCATTTGAGGTTATCATCGTTTCTGATAATGGTGCAGATGTTTGTCATGGTGTCTTTTATATTTCCGGCTTTGTCAAGCTCCAAAGTGGTCTGCCAATCATCGGTTGCGAAGTCCTCGGAAGCCTGTGACATTCGTTCTTCAGCGAAAACTGCACGAACAGCTTCATCATTTAATGCGAAGTCGCACATAGCTTTATAGGACGGTAGCTTAGAGGAAGGTGTATTTCTATCGCACTTATCGTCCATGTCCCTGTAAAGATGCAGTCTTACCAAATCAAACGCATTAAGGAGCAGTCCGCAAACCGGGTCAGTTGCATGGTGGCTGTATGCGAATTTATTATCATACACAACTACACCGGCTGAGGAGTCTGCGGGGATATAATCAAAGCGACCATTCATGCTGCTTGGTGCGTAGACATCAGACAGAAACTTTTCAATCGCATCCTCAATGGTGTATGCACGGCAAAAAGCACCGACAACTCCCGGTTTAGTCAGTGGGTCTGCTTGTGCAGAGACATTTCTGCTTACAACTTCTGACTGCCTTGAGGATACCGGATAAGTGGATACATCTCTCCAGTCATCATATTTTGCCAGATATACATCGGGATTGAGGTCATCGCCTTGCTTTACATCATGGAAGAAATCCCCGTTGATAGATGTTGAGGGAAAATACATAAGTCTGCACGGTTCGTATGTAGTGTCATCAAACATGTCAATACCGATTTCCTTTGCGACCATTCTTGCAACCGCCGGGTATTCCTCTTCGGAAATATCACGGGAAAGAGGAATGAGCAGACGGAGCCTTGGATTCTCTTTTGTATGCTTATGCGTGGTATATACGCAGCACTTAAAGTCATAGAGCATCTTAATGTTTTCCCAAACATCGGGTGTAGCATAATCCATATCAAGGGTCAGCATACTGCGACAGAGAACATTTCCGTTCTTTCGTCTGCCTTCACGGAGATGTCCGCCTACAAAGCCACCGACATCCTTGATGTTGTCTTGCTGTCCCTTTTTCATTCTTCGGTATTCTTCAACGGTCTCGGTTGTGCGTTTTGTGTGGCTTACAACTTCGCACAGTTCATCCCAAGACATCTCTTTATTTTTCCACCGCTTATCCATACGGCTGTTTCCAAATGCTATTTTCATTTTGCGACCTCCTCACAAGCCTCGGTGAAATACCTGATAGGCTGTCCTTTCTTTTTTGCTTTTGCTATTTCTATTCCCATGCCTTTTGATATACTATCACCGAACACCCACAGTTCGGCGCATTTAGACAAGAGAACAACATCCATAAAAATTGCAAGTTTTCTTTCCTTTGGGTTTTCATCCGACAGAAACTGTGGAAAGAAGAGATGCGGGGCAATGGGAATGCATCCACTGTCAACTGCAAACTTGCAATACAGCCTTGCTTTCTCAATGTTGGTTTCAGTGTCCCCTGAAAACGGAGAACATATATAAACAATTGGTCGGAAGGCAGCTTTCTTTGCTTCCGCTTCAATCCGGGTTAGTGCTTCATATGCTGTCGGGTCATAGTAGCGTTCAGAATTGTATAAATTAACACTCATCTTTTTAATCCTTTCTATAAAAATCGCAGACATAACCATCAGCACGAAGGATAAGACCATCTGCCCATGCTGGAGTTTGTCCCATAACCCGACATATTTCGCCAAGCGAAGTTTCGGGTGCTGCTTCAATAACAGCTTCATCATGTATGTGCATTACAATATCAAAGCCGGAGGTGTTCAGCCGGAGCATTGCTTCTGCAAGAATATCACGGGCAGTTGCCTGAACAATATTCTCGACAAACTTCGCTCCGTAGCTTTCGAGCCGTTCCCACTTTTTAGCTCCACTGATACCCTCATAGGTTACCGACTCGCCACCGAACCGGTTTTCACCAATTCTCGGTTTTACATAGGCGAGCCTTCTGCCGGAGGGGAGCGTAATAAATAGGATTCCACTCTGAAGAGAGAAACTAATGCCGTGAGTCTTTGTGTCGTGTCTTTCTTTAATGCATGCTTTAACTGCAGAGTCAACTGAATACCAAAACCGCACGATTTTGGTGTTTGCCTGTCTCCAGGCATCAACAAGTGGCTGAAGTTCGGATTCATCAATGCCCATTTGCAAGGCACCCATTGCTTTCAAAGCTCCGACCGAACCTCCGTAACCGAGTGCAAGTTCCGCAATTTTGCCTTTTTGCCGAAGATGTCCGTTCACACCATTTTTCTCAACAGGCACATGAAACATCTGTGATGCGGATGCGCAATAGATGTCACCGCCATTTGCAAATACATCTTGTCTCCAACTTTCTCCGGCAAGCCAAGCAATGACACGAGCTTCAATAGCGGCAAAGTCGGCAACATAGAAGCGGCATCCCGGCTTTGGAACGAAAGCAGTTCTTATAAGCTCGGACAATACAAACGGTACGAAATCATAGAGCATTTCTATATCGTTATAAAAGCCTCTCTTTACAAGAGTTCGAGCTTGTTCCAAGTCAGGAAGATGATTTTGCGGAAGGTTCTGAACTTGAATCAGCCTTCCGGCATACCTGCCTGTACGGTTCGCACCATAAAACTGAATCAATCCTCTCGCACGGCTGTCCTTACAGACGGCGGTTTCCATAGCCGTATATTTTTTAACACTACTTTTTGCCAGTTGCTTTCGTATATTAAGCATTTCTGCCACATTATCGGTAGCTTCCGACAGCAGTTCTTCAACAGCATCCTTGCTCAAGGTTTCTGTTTCCACGCCTTGCTCTGAAAGCCATTCTTTCAGTTGAACAGTTGAGTTGGGGTTTTCAAGGCCGGTAATCTCACGAGCTGTTTGGAGGTTTGATTCTCTCATTTCGTTGTCGCACTCAATGGCTGATTCCACCAGATCCATATCAAGCATTATTCCACGGTCATTGATTTCTTGGTCGAGGATATAATTTTGCCATTCGGTTTCAGATACAGGGAACTTTGAAAGTCTCTTCTGAATAGACATTTCAACCTCAACATCACGGATGTTGTATTTTTTGAATTGCTCCCACCGTTCCGGGGCATCTTGCGGCAGGTGCCGGATAGTTGTTCCGTCACGAAGTTTTCCGGGAGTGCAAAAGTAGCGTATTAATTCTTTTCCCTCTGTAAGTTTTTGCTTTTCAAGTCCGAGAACCGCTCCTACACCTTCAAGTGAAAGAGGAAGGCCAAGGGTTGCTGCCCAGACCATAGTGCATCGCCATGCTTTTGCCGTCATGTGCTTGCCGATATACTTTGAAAGACATATCCTTTCAAATTGTGCATTAAATGCCCATTTCATAACATTCTCATCCGTGAGAGCGTTGAGGACAGGCAATGGGATTTTTTCACCCATCGCCAAGTCCACAACCTTGACCTCACCACCGTCAACGGAATATGCAAAAAGGAGTATCTCAAAATCATCCGCTTCGCAGTATTTATACACACCTGATTTGGTAAGGTTTACAGAGGAGTATGTTTCAATATCAATACTTATCGTTTTCATGGTTACTCCTTTCTGCTATATGGGACAGAGAAGTTCTGCCCCCCATATAAATCAATTAGTCAAGAAAATCTTCATCATCAAGAGTTGTAAAGTCATCTGCTGCGTTGCTTCTTCCTCCGAGAGGTTCTCCATCCCTTACTTTTTGAATATTGCCAAGACCACAGGCGATGCCCTTATTGCCGTTAGAGTTGAATGCATAGAAGGTAATGGACACTCTTGCATACACACCGCTATAAACTTCGTTGCGGTCAAGAATCGGCTGAACCTTTGCATCAACAATCTGCGGGGCTGTTGTGCTGTTTGCATTTACAAAGTAGCTGTCTTGATATGCTTCGTCATCACGCTCAACATCGCCATCTCGAAGTGGAAGTTTAAGAGCTGCCTTATTGGGAATCTTGCCGCCAAACTTTGAAGCACCTTCTTTGATGGCGTTGTCAATAGCCGTTTCAATTTGGGAAATTGTTTTCTTGTCCGACTTGGGAATAATGAGCGAAACAGAGTATTTTTCTGCACCACCGTTTATTGATTTCGGCTCCCAAACATTCGCATAAGAAAGTCTCACTACACCCGTAACAACTTTTGTATTATTCTGATTTGTCATATTTTTTAATCCTCCGTAATTTCATTAAATTCATCATTTACATTTGATTTTGTAATTGCCTGTCTTTTATCACTTGCAGGCACAAGCGTTGGTTTGCCCGGTGGTTTGTATATAAGACCACCGAGGATTTCTGCAAAGCCTTTTTTGCCCATGAGTTTTTCCATCTCTGTAATGCTGATAAGGCTTTGTTTATAGATGTCCGTGTACCCGGCGGCTTTAGCTGCTTCTGCAACGGCATCCTCGTCTGTGTACTTTCTGTTGGAGCGTCCTTCGACCACTTTGAATCCACGCCATTCCTTGCCGTGGTTAAGAGCTGCATCATGTGCATAGGCAGTTATTTCATTTGCCCATTTTGTCAAATCATCAAGCTTTCCCAGAATGTCCTCAATTTCATCATCCGTCAGAAGTGGAGGGGCTTTGAATTCATACTCAGCAAGTTTCAACTTTTCTTCCGCTCTTGCTCGGCACTTAACTGCCGCTTTGCAGAAGGTACACCAAGAGCCTGTGCAATAATCACCCTCGCCCTTGTAGGCTTTTTCTGCTTTGGGAATGAGAATGTTTTCCGTCCATTCTTGAAGCTTTGAAACAGGAATTGTCCAAGTGCTTATATTTTCACGGCGAGGCTGGTAGATGGTCATAGAAATATTCTCAATATCATAAAGACCATCGTATATTTCCAATGCCCCAAGTGCGTACAGCATCATTTGCGGATTGTTTTCTGCTTCGACAAGCACCCCTTGACCGTATTTGAAGTCAATAATATGTAAGGTGCTGTCGGAAATAATGATGCAGTCACCGGTGCCAAAACCATCCGGGACAAATCGAGAAAAATTGAGTTTTTGTTCAATAAGGATAATTGGGTCTGTGCATACATTTTTTGCTTCTTCCAAAGTTTCAAGTACAAAAGTAACATACCCGTCAGTGTATTCATCCATCTCGTCAGAATCATACTTCGATGTGGGTTTTCGGGAACGCATTTTCAGAGCCTTGCGGAGTTTGTGCTCACAAAGTGCGTGTGCGGCTGTGCCTTCTGCCGCTGCTTCGCTTTCTCTGTCCTCAAACTCAAGTTCAAGCCTTGCCGATGGGTTGCAGTTCAGCCATCGGTGAGAAGCTGACGCAGATAAAACTGCGTGTTTTTTCACACTCATTTAAGCACCTCCGCATCCGCAAGCAATGCCGGATAGTCCTTCGGGTCAATTTCACTTAACTTGGTCTGTCCGTACTTTTTGAGAAGTTCACGAATTTCGGCTCCGTGTCCGTTTGCACTTATTCCGGATAACACGCTGCGGACATCTTCAAGCGTGAGCTTTGGCTCATCGTGTACTTCTTTTGTGGGTTTGAGATCGGGAGTTTTAGGTGCCGAACGAGAGTCACACATTGCATCCGCCATCACTTCCAAACTGTCTGCCAACGAACGTATATCCTGAACCACATCAAGTAAGAGTTTGATTTTGCTCATACATTTTCACCTCCTGCCACTTCGTTGATGGACAGCGACTGAACGCTGTCACCGGGAACTACTATAGTCAGTCTCATCGGATTACCGAACAGAAACCGCAATATTCGTTCCCGTACCGAAACCGTGCGACAACTGACAATGCCGCCGTATTTCGGCTTTTTTGAAACACTAATTCTTAAATTGTGCTTCATGGTTCGCCTTCTTTCCGAAAGGCTGATTTTGTTGTGCCTTTCACCTTACGGAGAAAAGAGAGGGGGTTTGATGGGGGTGTTTATAATAATTTTTTAAGTTTTTTTCGAGCCTGTTCTATCGACTCTCTTACGGATATGTATGACACACCTTCTCTTCGGGCAATTTCTCTCATTGATAACCCCTCGGAAAGCATAATCAATCTTTTTCTCTGAACCGGGGAAAGTTTTGAAACGGCATCGGCCAATTTGCTGTTCTCATAATTTTGAACTGTTAGATTTTCAGGTGTATTCCAATCAGCGTACTCTTGACCCTCAAATTCG
>JAEDEG010000121.1 GCA_016293435.1 Clostridia bacterium | reverse complement strand
GAGTGCATTCTTCCCATTGTATCTGTCATACCGTAAGAAGCGGGGCCTGCAGCCATGTTGTCGGGATGGAGAGTACGTCCTGTGCCGCCGCCGGATGCAACCGAGAAATACTTCTTGCCGATTTCGTTACATTCTTTTTTGTATGTGCCTGCAACAGGATGTTGGAATCTTGTGGGGTTGGTGGAGTTACCTGTGATAGAAACATCCACACTTTCTAAGTGCATAATAGCAACACCTTCTCTGACATCGTCAGAACCGTAGCATCTAACCTTAGCTCTTTCACCCTTGGAGTATGCCTTTTCTTTAACAATCTCTACCTTGCCGGTAGCATAGTCAAACTTGGTCTGAACATATGTAAAGCCGTTGATTCTTGAAATAATCTGAGCAGCATCTTTACCGAGACCGTTAAGGATAACTTTCAGGGGTTCTTTTCTAACCTTATTTGCGGTTCTTGCAATACCGATAGCACCTTCGGCAGCAGCAAAGGATTCGTGACCTGCGAGGAATGCAAAGCATTTGGTTTCTTCTCTAAGCAGCATTGCGCCGAGGTTACCGTGACCAAGACCAACCTTTCTGTCGTCTGCAACAGAACCGTCGATACAAAAAGCCTGAAGACCCTCACCTATAACTTCTGCAGCGTCTGCAGCCTTTGTGCAGCCTCTCTTGATGGCAAGAGCTGCACCCACAATATATGCCCATGCAGCATTTTCAAAGCAGATAGGCTGAATGCCTTTTACAATGCCGTAAGCGTCTACGCCTTTTTCGTCGCAGATAGCTTTAGCTTCTTCTATTGATGCAATACCGTTTGCGTTTAAAACAGCATTGATGTTATTAATTCTTCTTTCATAACTCTCAAATAAAGCCATTTTCTATATCCTCCTTGTATTATTCTTCTCTGGGATCGATGAGCTTAGCTGCGTCATCAACTCTGCCGTACTGACCGCTTGCTTTTTCCAAAGCTTCGTTGGCATCCATGCCCTTTTTGATCATTTCCATCATTCTGCCAAGCTGAACAAACTTGTAGCCGATGATTTCATTATCTTCGTCAAGGGCAACCTTTGTAACATAGCCTTCTGCCATTTCGAGGTATCTGGAGCCTTTGGCAAGGGTACCATACATTGTACCAACCTGGCTTCTGAGGCCTTTACCGAGATCTTCGAGACCTGCACCGATGGGCAGACCACCCTCGGAGAAGGCTGTTTGAGTTCTGCCGTATACAATCTGGAGGAAGAGCTCTCTCATAGCAGTGTTGATAGCATCACACACAAGGTCGGTGTTTAGCGCTTCCAAAATAGTTTTGCCGGGGAGGATTTCTGATGCCATAGCAGCAGAATGAGTCATACCGGAGCAGCCGATTGTTTCTACCAGAGCTTCCTGAATGATACCGTCTTTAACATTGAGAGAAAGCTTGCAAGTGCCCTGCTGAGGAGCACACCAGCCTATACCGTGGGTAAAGCCGGAAATATCTTTAATTTCTTTGGATGCAACCCATTTGCCTTCTTCCGGAATGGGAGCAGGACCGTGGTTTGCGCCTTTTTTTACAACACACATATTTTCTACTTCTGAACTGTAAATCATTATAGAACCCCTTTCTTAGTCTACATAGATGCACACAAAAAAGCCACACCTACGCATTATATTAGATGATAAAATTTTATCACATAATTCGCGGTTAGGCAAGGCTTTTTTTAAAATTATGTCAAATTATGTTATTTTTTTCACATACTGCAATAATTATTATATAATATGACTATCAGTGGTTTTTTTTCATAATATTTTAATAAAATTTCAATTCCGTTATCAAATTCAAAATAAATTCCCCGAAAACCGTATTACAACACAGCCCTCGGGGAATTTAATTATTATTATTCTTCAATAAGCTGTGCCATGTTATACATTCCGGGTTTTTTACCAACCAAGAACTTGGCAGCCTTAATGGCTCCCTCGGCAAAGATTTCTTTGCTCATGGCAGTGTGCTTTATTTCCACGATTTCATCATTTCCCGCAAAAATAACCTCGTGTTCACCCACTATTGTTCCGCCTCTTACTGCATGCAGACCGATTTCGGCTTTGCTTCTTTTCTTTCGTACCGAATGTCTGTCATACACATACTCGGGTTTATCAATGAGTGTGTCCGATATGGCATCGGCTATCATAAGAGCTGTACCGCTGGGCGCGTCAATCTTCTGATTGTGGTGTTTTTCGATAATTTCTATATCAAACTTACCCTCCAGAAGCGAAGCCGCTTTTTTGACAAGGTTAATAAGGAGGTTTATGCCAAGTGACATATTTGCCGACCTAAACACTGCAACCTCCTTGCAAAGAGAGTCAATCTCTGCAAGCTGACTGTCCGAAAGACCTGTGGTTGCAATAACGCAGGGGATTTTTTTCTCTTTGGAATATTTTATTATTGCAGGCAGTGATGCCGGGTGTGAAAAATCGATAATTACATCGGCATCCTCTTTGATGCTTTCTGTGTTGTTGTATACGGGAAATGAGTTTTTTGCTTCGGTATTGATATCATATCCGAAAGCGATTTTTACATCGGGATCACTGTTTACGATTCCGGCAATAACCTGACCCATTTTTCCGTTACATCCAAAAAGTGCAATATTTGTCATATTGTTTATCTCCGATATCTATTAATTTAAAAGACCGTAGTTTTTCATTGCAGTTTTGAGCTGATTCAAGGTCTTCTCCTCCATAGAGGTGAGAGGGAGCCTGAGCTCACCGGTATTCCATCCCATAAGACCGAGAGCGGTTTTAACGGGGATAGGATTAACCTCGCAAAACAGTGCGTCTACAAGCTCAATCATACCGAGCTGAAGCTTTTTGGCTTCTTCTATGTTGCCGGCAAGAAATTCGTGAACCATGTTGTGTGTATTGGTGGGGGCAACATTTGCCACAACAGATATTACCCCCTTGCCGCCAAGTGACAGTATGGGCAGAATCTGATCGTCATTACCGGAATAAATATCCAAGCTGTCGCCGCAGATTGAGGCAATTTTTGCAACCTGAGAAAGGTCTCCGCTTGCCTCCTTTACAGCCACAATGTTTTCGATTTCGGATAACTTTTTCAGAGTTTCGGGCTTGATATTGCAGCCGGTTCTTGAAGGAACATTATACAAAATAATCGGTATGCTTACAGAGCTTGCAATAGCTGTAAAATGCTCTATAAGACCTTTTTGTGTTGCCTTGTTGTAGTATGGTGTGACGGTGAGAATTGCGTCTGCACCCGCATTTTCGGCAAACTTTGTGAGTTTTATTGCATGGGGGGTATCGTTGGATCCGGTTCCTGCAATAACGGGTATTCTGCCTGCAACCTTATCCACGGTATATTTGATGACGCTGCAGTGCTCTTCATCGGGCATGGTTGATGCTTCGCCGGTGGTACCGCAGATTATTATTGCATCGGTTTTGTTTTCGATATGATACTCAATCATTCTGCCGAGCTCGTCATAATTTACACCATTTTCGGTAAATGGGGTTATTATGGCAACGCCGGAACCGGTAAATACTGTCTTTTTCATAATGCAGTCTGTCCTTTCTATTATTGCTCGTTCCAAATTTCAATAAGCTTTTGGGCAATCTGAACAGCGTTTGTGGCAGCACCTTTTCTGATATTATCTGCAACAACCCAGAGGTTAACGCCTGAGTCTACACTTTCGTCTCTTCTGATACGGCCGACATATGTTTCGTTGGTGCCGGCTGCATCAAGGGCGAGGGGATATACATTGTTTTCGGGATCGTCTTTGATGATGATTCCGGGAGCGCTTGCAAGCACGCCTTTTAGCTCGTCAAGATCAAAATCGTTGTAGAATTCTACATTGATTGACTCGGAGTGGCTGTCAAACACAGGTACACGTACTGTTGTAGCGGTAATTCTTATGCTGTCGTCGCCGAGGATTTTTCTTGTTTCGTTAACCATTTTCATTTCTTCCTTGGTATAGCCGTTGGGAAGGAATGAATCGATGTGAGGAAGACAGTTGCCTGCAATGGGGTGGGGGAACTTTTTGGGAGCTTCGCCCTTAAGACCGTTTTCGAGATCCTGATATCCTGCAAGACCTGCGCCCGATACCGCCTGATATGTAGAGTATACAACTCTCTTTATTTTATATTTGTCATGAAGGGGCTTCAAAGCTACCATAGCCTGAATTGTAGAGCAGTTGGGGTTAGCGATGATACCCTTGTTCCATTTGATATCGTCGGGGTTAACCTCGGGCACAACGAGGGGAACCTCAGGATCCATTCTCCATGCGCTGGAGTTGTCAATTACAACAACACCCTTTGATGCGGCAATGGGAGCAAACTTTTCACTGGTAGAACCGCCTGCCGAGAAGAGAGCTATATCGATGTCTTTATCAAATGAATTTTCGCAAAGCTCTTCAACAACATATTCCTTACCCATAAATTCAATCTTCTTACCCGCACTTTTGGCAGATGCCATCAGATAATAGTTTTCTACGGGGAGCTTGATTTCTTCCAAAACCTTGAGGAATGTTCTGCCAACCATACCTGTAGCACCCACCACTGCAATGTTGTACTTTTTCATGATTTATACCTCCAAAACATTATTATACAAAGATATGTGACCAAAGAGCTGTCACTATACAAAAAAACCGGTTGATATCAACCGGGCAAATGCAAACATCTGATGCAGCTAACGCACTGCATTACTGTGGATAGCACTCCGCCCGGGGGCGACAGTTATACAGCTGTTAACCGCATAACCAGCAATATTTTATGCAGAATAAAATACGCTTCGGCGCCGTCACCTTTCGCGCAAATTCATCAAATTCTGCCATTCTCCTCTGCGTTACTCATTATCGGGCGCGCCTCTATCTGTATATTTCAATTACTGTAATAATAACATTTAAATACAACAATGTCAATGTATAATTTATACATATTTTTATATATGTGCAAACTTTTTATATCTAATATATGTAAATATTCTGTGTAATATAATTGAAAAGTACAAATACCTTATTAATACTTGAAAATTTCATTTAAATCTGTTATTATATATTTGGATACTAATGATAGAGGGATGGATATACAAATGAATATACGGTTAAAAATTCTTTCGAAATTTATCTTATTAATAACACTTGTACTTACATTTTCCACGATTCACAGCTATGCGATTGATCCGAAATACGAAACCGTAAAGGTGGGGCTTTTCTATTCTTCAACGGCAAAGTCGCAGGTTACGTTATCATCATCGTCGGGCTTTTATGCCGGCTATATGGACGGCTCAAGCTTTGTAGGACTTTTTTCATTTTCAGAAACCTCGCTGAAGGTCACAGCCTACGGCAATGGGGCAGTAAGCGTAGGCGATAATGTATGCAATACTGTAGGTGGCAATTTTGCTCTTTCGCCCATAAACGGCACGGTCAGCATCGACGGGGCCCTTTACCGTGGCGGTGTGGAGTTTATTCCCGATTCATCGGGTCGCCTTACTGTGATTAATTTTGTAAATATCAACGACTATGTTGCGGCTGTTGTAGGCAAGGAGATGAGCCCCTCATGGCCCATAGAGGCCCTCAAGGCTCAGGCAGTGTGCGCACGCAGCTATTGCATAACCACATGGAACCGTCATTCCTCACTTGGCTTTAACCTCTGTGCCACTCAGGACTGTCAGGCATATCTCGGTATGTCGGGCGAGAGTGAATCAACTCTCAGAGCAGCAAGAGAGACAAAAGATCAGCTCCTTATGTACAACGGCTCAATTGTGCAGACACTTTATTCCTCGTCAAACGGAGGCTCCATCGGCTATGCCAAATATGTGTGGGGAAATGACATCCCTTATTTGCAGGCAGGCCCCGATCCTTATGAAGAAAACACGGGCAACCCCCGTGCAAGCTGGTCGGTAACCTTGACCAAAAGTGACATAAAGAAAAAGCTTGACAATGCTTCGGTCAATATTGGCGAAATCACAGATTTCAAGGTTACGGGAGCCGATGAATACGGGCGCACCTATGAGGTCACAGTGTACGGCACAAACGGTACTTATGTTCTCAAAAACGACCGCACACGAAGCTTTTTTGGTCTATACAGCCAGAAGTATACCATAACTCCTTCGGGTTCAGATGCAGTGGCACCGTATGTGCATGTTGTGGGATCAAACTCTGAAGCCGGTGTAAACTGGTTTGTTGCAAAGGGTTCGCAGTCTACAGCAAATCTTACAAGCGGATATTATTCCCTCAGCTCTTCGGGCAAGCAGCAGCACGTTGGTACGGCGGCAAATGCGGATTCGTGGATTATCAACGGTTCCGGCTGGGGACACGGTCTCGGCATGAGCCAATACGGTGCCAAAGGCATGGCAAACCGGGGCTTTACCTATGATAAGATTCTTACATTTTACTATAAAGGTGCATATTTGCAATAACAATATTAATGCGCGGAAAGCATTTCTCCGTGCCTTGCGAAAGGAAAGTTACAGCTTTGAAAACAAGTGATTTTTATTATGATTTACCCAAGGAGCTCATTGCCCAAACTCCGCTCAGTGACAGGGCTTCCTCAAGGCTTCTCATACTCGGCAGGGAGGATGGAAGCATAAGTCATTCTCAGTTTTACCATATAGAAGATTATCTCACACCCGGAGATTGCCTCGTGCTCAACGATACCAAGGTTATCCCTGCAAGGCTCATTGGCGAAAAGGTGGGCACCGGTGCAAGGATAGAATTTCTTCTTCTTAACCGAAAGAGCGAAAGAGAGTGGGAGGTAATTTTAAAGCCCGGCAAAAAGTGTAAGCCGGGGGTTAAAGTATCTTTTGGAGGAGGCAAGCTCGTTGCCGAAATAAAAGAAACGGTAAACGACGGCAACCGCATTGTATGCTTTGAATATGAGGGACTTTTTGAAAATGTGCTCGATGAGCTCGGTGAGATGCCTCTCCCGCCCTACATTACCGAAAAGCTTGAAGACAAAGAACGCTATCAGACCGTATATTCCAAAAATTCCGGCTCTGCCGCGGCTCCCACAGCGGGACTTCATTTTACCAAAGAGCTCCTTGCCAAAATAGAAGCAAAGGGTGTGCAAATTGCCTATGTTACTTTGCATGTCGGTCTCGGTACCTTCAGACCCGTAAAGACAGACGATGTAGAAAATCATAAAATGCATTCCGAATTTTATGTGATAGATTCTGATACTGCCCAAAAGATAAACTCAGCCCGACAAAACGGCGGTAAAATTGTGGCTGTCGGCACAACCTCAACGCGTGTGCTTGAAACCGTTGCAAAGCCCGACGGCACAGTCACAGCCTCGAGCGGCTGGACAGATATTTTTATTTATCCGCCATATAAATTTAAGTGTGTGGACAGTCTTATTACCAATTTCCACTTGCCCGAATCCACACTTCTTATGCTTGTGAGTGCATTTTCTTCAAAGGAGAATATTATGAGAGCATACGAAGAGGCTGTTAGAGAAAAATATAGATTCTTCAGCTTTGGTGATGCAATGCTTATTCAATAAGCGGCAAAGCCGCGTCATTCAACGTTTTCAGTGGGAGATTGAAC
>JAEDEG010000120.1 GCA_016293435.1 Clostridia bacterium | reverse complement strand
CGGACAGCTCTTTCGCAGTAGACTGCGTTTTGTTCAGATACAGTTTTAGCACATCGGAAAACCCCATACTCTCATCCCCTTTCCATTACTTATTATAAATTATAGCATAAAACATCACAAACTTCCACGAAAATTTCCGTAATGTCAATGACAACACGGGAATACCTATAGAATTTCGCTATATTTTATGCTATAATTTGCAATAGACAATATAATTTGTGAAATGTAGATGTCTATTATAATTATTGAGGAGGAAAAAACATGAAATTGAAAAAATCTATCATCCTGGTATGCTGTACAATCATAGCTTCTATGGGAATTGCACTGACAGGATGCGGTAACAACAGCAGCGACAAGGACACCGCAAACAACAACGTGAATGTCGAAACCAAAACCGAAACGAAGGACGAACCAAAAACAGAAACGAAAGACGAAAATTTGTACATTGGAACATGGAAAGCAACAGTTATGGAATCAGCTGAAGGCGATGTATATGACTATGAAGAAAACCTCGGAGTCTATGAGATTACTCTTAATGCCGACTATACATCTACAGGAAAAACAAATGATGAAACTTTTGACGGCGGCACATGGGAACTTACCGAAGACGGTGTGAAAATCATGGAATCCAACGGTGTAGCTGTTGACTTTATCTATAAGGACGGAGAACTGATATGGGATTTAGAAATGGGAGATGTAAAAGCAAAAACCCACTTTGTAAAGAAGCAGTAGTTTGCTGAACAGCTTTACTGTATTATACGAGAGAATATTCTGCAAAATAAATTATCTAATTCTGCTATATTAATATGATTGTTGAGGAGAAAAATATGAAATTGAAAAAAATAATAATTGTGACATGCTGTGTAATCATAGCATCTCTGGGAATTTTACTGACAGGCTGCAGTGACAGCAACAGCGACAAATATGCTGACAGCCCATATGTGGGAGTATGGATGATTGATCATTTCGAATTAGAAGGCAAGGAATCTCCGTACCCAGGCCTCTTTGCGTTTACTTTTAATGCAGACGGTTCGGCTTCGTTGGAGGACGTCAGTGAAACTGTTGAAGGCACATGGGAACCTACCGAAGATGGTGTGAAATTTACGGATGTTGAAGAAGATACTTACATTACATATGAGGATGGAAATCTGAAAATGGAGATTGAACACGAAAAGGGAAAAGTAATGATGTACTTTTATAAGAAGGAGTAAGTCGCTAACCAGCAAGAGATTAGAAAATGACACCGAAATTCTTTTTTTGCGGGAAAAGGAGAGATATAATGAGCACAGAAGTGAAATGCAAAAAATGTGGTAATGTATCACAGAACGGAAATACCCACTGTGTATTTTGCGGTGAAGAATTGCCGGCTGAAACGGAATCTTTGTTTGATAGAATAGAAACCAATTCCGATATTGACAGAAATGTTGACAATTATGGAAATGGAAATGTTGAGCAAGAAAAAACAGAGCAAGAATTACAAAAAAGAGCTATTGCTAAAGCGTACCTTGAGAAACAAAATTCATTATCCGATAATTATTTACTTGGATTGCTCGGTGCTTTGGTTGGCGCTTTAGTTGCAGCAATACCTTGGGCTGTTGTATCAAGTCAGGGGTGGTTCGTGGCATGGCTTGGATATTTAATAGCAATAGTGGCATCAAAGGGGTATGATTTGATGAAAGTAAAGACAAATATGAAAAAACTTTGGTGTGTTTTAGCTGCTGTTGTAATAGGTGTTTTTGCAGGGCAAATTATGAGCGATATGATTGTAATTGCTACAGACGAAGAACTTGGCCATATGTTTTCGGATTTATTCTCGTATTATGCAAATAATTTTGGAGAATACTTATCCATCAATATAAAGAATTTGGCTTTGGGATATGTATTTGCAGCATTAGGCAGTCTTAGTGTATTTGTAAATATAAAAAAGGAAACTGCTCTTATAGAAAGTTTAAAATGAAATAATTTTAGGGAGTAGAAAAATCATCATATATCAATTAAAAAAGCCGCTTAAAATCTGGCTTTTCAGACTTTTACAAACGGCTATTAAATTTTTAGTGTAGGAGGAAATTTATTATGAAAAAAGTTTTGTCATTGGCATTATCACTTATTATGTGCTTAGCGGTTTTGGTTGTTCCGGCATATGCGAAAAAACAACGGGGCGTTCTTTACGCGACGGTTCGCGATTTCGGAGCAGACGGTGTGTTGTTTGAGGGAGGTATAAACTCAGATACGGGATTGGTACAAGACAGGTTGGGAACTGATCAAAAGCCTATATACAACCTTTCTAAATGGCAGGAGCTGTACGGCGGCTCCGTTACGCAGGGAAATCTCAATGCGTTCTTTAACGACGTTCCAAATGTGAATATGCGCACAAAAAAGACATTAACACTGGACGCCGATAGTGAAGGTTATTACGTTATCGACTCCGCTGTGGATGGAATGAACGGCGCTTCGGACGGGTATTTCCCCATTGACAATGATTTGTTTGGTAATGAAGGAAATAACCACAACTTTCACTTTTCAACGGAGCTCCACGCCGTATTTCAGTATAAACCGGGCGACACGTTTGAATTCACAGGCGACGATGACCTTTGGGCGTTCTTTGACGGCGTTCTTTGCGTGGACTTAGGCGGCGTACACGGCCGACAGAGTGGAAGTGCGAACATTGATGACCTCGTAGCGGAGGGGAAGCTTAACATTAAACCCGGCGACTATGTGGATTTCGACCTCTTTTATATGGAGAGGCATCAATCGGAATCTAATATGTATGTGAAAACGAACATTGATTTCGTCAACTTCGACAGTTCCGATTGGGCTACTAATGAACTGTTTAAGGCGTATGAGTACAACCTTATCCCCGAAAAACTTGAGGAAGAAAATCTGACCCTGCAGATTAGTCGCGAAGAGTTTGCGGCGGTTGCCGTAAAACTCTATGAAGCCTTGAGCGGAAAAACGGCGACAAAGGGAATCAATCCGTTTAAAGACACGACCGATTCAGACGTGCTGAAAGCCTACAACATCGGCATTGTCAGCGGTATATCTGCAAATGAGTTTGCACCACGAGCCAAGCTGACGAGACAAGAAGCGGCAGTTATGCTGACAAGGGTATATAAAGCGGTGAATCTGCCGGGCTGGACTCTATCCACCGATAATCAGTTTGCACTCAATTATACAAAGCCTGCCCCGTTTGCCGACGACGCCAATATTGACGATTGGGCAAAGGACAGCGTTTATTTTATGGTAGCAAACGGAGTGATTGCAGGGGTTGGAGATAACCGTTTTGCACCGAAGAATACGACAGCCCAGGAAGAATACACTGGTTTTGCGAATGCAAGCCGAGAACAGGCTATTGTGATTTCGGTGAGGAGTTTTAAGAACTTGAAATAGACTGTACGGATGCTGTAAACACGCAATGGATTATGCACCAAAAAATCTACTGTGTACCGATGCAGCTATACAAGAAATGATGAAACAGAACTTTGTTACAAGCAGGAAATATCGGAAAGTCTATTATACAAAACGGTATTTGATATAATTTCAAAGCAGGCTGAAATAATTTTGAATATTGATAATGCTTCAAATATTGATAATTCACAAATTAAAACTGAACAGCTTGCAGATATGGGAAAGCAGATAACGGCTTACCAAAAGGAAAAGCAGATTTTGTATGAGCAATTATTAACAGGAAAAATTACTAAGAAACTTGCTCTTATAGAAAGTTAAAAATCAAATAACTTGGAGAATTAGAAAAATTATGGATAAAGGAGCAAAAAATAAAGTTTTAGCTATGAATAAAAAATTTCTATCTTTAATAGTTGTCGTATTAATGGTTTTCCAAACGATAACATCTACAGCATTCGCCCAATCATCTACCACAGAAGAAAATACTGCAGCTACATTAAATGAGACTACTGTGGCACAAATGGGTGTATCTGTAAACAGAAAAAGTTCATCGACGGCATATATAATGTATATGTCTCCTATAGAGGACTCATCAGAAACATTTACTGCATATTATGCTATAGATAAAAATGAACAAATGCCATCTACCGCAGATATGAGCTTGTGGACAGAGAATGGTTTATTGCTGGGAAATTATACATATTCTTTGAATTTATCCACTTTAAGTGCAGGATCGTTATATTTGCATATGGTTGTCACAAATTCAAAAAATGAGGTAGTAGCTGCAAAAACCACATATATGCCTTCGAACATTTGCTATATAGATGATTTTGAAGCATATAAATCAGGCTTAGAGACTAATGTTGACAACAATATTTTACCTATAAAACATATCACAACGCGCTATACATCCTCCGGTGTAGTAGATGCATCGCGAGATAGCGATTCGACAAAAGCGTTTCAAGTTCGTGGAAGGTATGGCAGCTATGATTATGGTTGTTCTACAGAACAGTATCCAATTTCATCGGGAGTGCACAGTAGGATTTTATTAGAGCTCGACGTATTGCCGGGTGAAGATGCAGGCTGGTTTGGTATAACCGCCGCAGGAGCATATCCTCCTGTTCTTGCAGGACTCAATCTATCATCGGAATATATATCAACAAATTCTTATAATCAAGAAAGCTTTACTACTGATGTTCAGCCTACGAAAGGCGAATGGAAACATATCAAATTAGATATTGATTTGTTTAACAATGAGTATGATGTTTATATAGATGATGTTAAGAAAAATACAGAAAGCCTTCCTATACCGGGATCGTTATCTGCAGAAGGTCTTACTTTCGGTTCCAGAAGCACTAATAAAGACACTACATGCTGCTATGATAATATAAAGCTTGTAGTTGACGACAGCGTTACACAGATTGCAGGAAAATCCGTATATAGAAAAAGTGCTACGGAAGCTAAGCTTTATTATGAGGCAAACCAACCCGGAGTATGTCGATATATAATAAATGACAGCGAAGAAGCACCGACTGCCGATAATATTTTAAACAACGGTTTTAGTACAGAACAAAATAACGGCGGAAGTATTAGTGTTGATATTAAAGGGTTAACAAGCGGTTTAAAATACTTGCATTTTATGCATCAGGGCGTAAACGGCGGCAACTCGGTTATTGTTACCATCAAATTACCCTATGACTATTTCTATACAGATGATTTTAACGGTTATCGCCCGGGCGATTATCCGCAAGAATTTACCTCCCGTTATCAACAAGGTAGTATAGCTAAGGTTGCAGGTGATGCACCTCACAATCATGCTTTTAAGCAGGGTGGTGGTTATGGAAGCTATCCGGAATATCATGGTAATGCCTACATAAAACTGCCTGATTACGGAGAGGGGATTATTACTTTTTCTGCGGATATTACGCCGTTAAGCAATAATCCGGGGTCAATACAGCTTGGCAATAGTCAACAGTACAATAGCCCTATATGTTCTGTGAGTATTATGGGGGACCATTATACGGATAATGAACATACGCAAACGATTTCTCGTTCTTATGGTACTACGTACAACTATTGTCTTGAACTTGACACCGTTGGAAAAACATACAACTACTATATAGACGGCATTAAGCAAAATGATGAACCGCTTGCGGTTAGTAATTCGTCACTAAAGGCAGACTGCATAGAGTTTTGGACGGGAAGCACCAGATATGGAAATCAACTGCTTTTTGATAATCTGGAAATGCACATTCTATCTCTCACATCAGGCAGTTATGTGCGTACAGATGCCAACAATGCTAATGTCAATATTTCAACCAACACAGACGGTGTGTTGTATTATGTAGTGAATAACAGCCCTAAAACGCCGAGTGTTGAAGAAATAACATCGGGCAGCAGCATAAATGTCTCAGCCGGTATGCAAAATATTTCATTAAATAACTTGACATCAGGAGCGCAATATATTCATTGTGTAGTTTTAAACGAAAGCGAAAGAACAAACTGTGTGACTGTTGCATTGCCTGAAGATACTTATTGCTATTATACTTCAAAAGATACAGACTTTAGCTCAAATTTTGAAAAAGTATTCTCACAAATGGGTTTAAATTTGGAGAATCCTGACGGATATGTTTTAGAGGCAGATTTTGTATCAAATGAAGATGCTTCAGAAGAAAAAGAACATATTCTGGCGTTGAAGGATGATTCCTCATCACCTGAAAATATGGCAGGGGTTTCACTGAAAAACGGAAAGCTTGTCCTTGCGTCTAATGAGGAAACCGTACTTTGTGATTATACAAAAGGCAAGACCGTACATATTAGAATATTATTAAATGCAGAAACCGACAAATATTCTGTACTGGTAGATGGGCAAGTGTATGCGAAGGATATAAGCTTTAATGTTAATCCCACACGCTTTGTTGCAGGAGTAAAACCAGACACAAATGCGAAGTTTGATAACATTAAATTTTATGTGCCAAGCTCTCAGGTGGAGCATAATTTCCATTTGGACTATACACTGTTGAAGAGTATAAGCTCACAAACTACATTAGAGTCAAAAAGCTACTATTTGGATGGATATATATCAATAGCAGACGGTGCATGGTATAAATCAAACAGTGATACAACCATATGTTTAAATGGTCAAACCTTGATGGGTTCAGTTAAACCCGCACCCATATTCCATGCTGAAAAATCTACTGACAATTTGACTTTGTGTGATTGCACCGGTAGAGGTGTTATTACAGCACCTGCTACAAGAGGTTCCTCGAGTTATAGCACATCAGCGGTATTTATTCAAAATAACGGTACTGTCAATATGACAGGCGGAAACATTTTGAACGTATACACGAAAGGTGGGTACGAGGGTCGCGGTGCAGCTGTGTGGATTGATAAAGGTACTTTTAATATGAGCGGAGGAACTGTAATCGGATGCGTATCGCACTATAGCAATGGCGGAGGAGTATATGTTAATTCATCCGGTACTTTCAATGTTAGCGGAGCACCTGTAATAAAAGACAATTATGCTTGCGGAGGAACAGGTTCACATGTGCACGATGCTAACTGTAAAAAATCAGATGTGTACCTTTGCTCAAATAAGGTAATTAACTTGGTGGATGCACTTACAGACGGCGCACAAATAGGAGTTACATGCGCAACAGCTCCAACAGCAGGCAACCCTGTTGTCATTACAAACGGATATTCGAAATTCTGTACAGAAAATCCGAGTGAATTCTTCTTCAGCAATAACGAAAACTATGAAATTCGTTGGAATAGTTCACGCACCGAGGCTGCACTTTACTTGAAATCCGATCCGCCGACAAAATTCAGTGTTACAATCAACGGCTTATCAAAAGAGGTTACTTTGACAAATGATGAATATGTTGGCACAATTATTGTCGCTTTTTATGAAAGCAACGGTAGACTGGTTGATGCAAAAACTTATCAACCGCAAGCTACCATAAATGCAGAACTTCCTGATGATCCTGATTCTTATACTTATACAAAAGTTTTTTGGTGGGAAAATCTTGATACATTACGTCCATTGTGTGATGCTGTTACAATAAATAAATAATTGATATTAATATCAATCCCGAATAAGGCAACGCCTTATTCGGGATTGTTTTATTACGATAGGAGTAAAGAATAATTATTTAAAAAGAGAAGTGGTTTTTT
>JAEDEG010000119.1 GCA_016293435.1 Clostridia bacterium | reverse complement strand
TCAATCTCCCACTGAAAACGTTGAATGACGCGGCTTTGCCGCTTATTGAAAAATATATCATGCTGCATATGAAAGATATCTTTCTTATGCAGCCTGATAATGTAATCCGATGCTAAGGTAATAACGAATAGTGAATAAGTTAGGTTGGGACTTTTTTTACAGTCCCTTCCTTTTTCACTCTTCGATAGTACTTCATCGCTGTATTGTTTTGACTACACCATTAACGATAGGAAGATTAAAAAATGACAGATATAATAAAAAAACTTATACCAAAACCTCAAAAACTTGAAGACAGAAATGAACTTGTTAAAATTGCAGAGTTTAATAAGTTCTCTTGTAATGTTTCCTTATCAATAGAGGGGGATATATCATGTGAAGCAAAAAAGCTTATTGAAAAAAAGATTTATGACATTTGTGTTACAGATGTTTTGGGCAACTATAAAATAATACTCAAATTAGATAGCCAAAATCATATATTTAAAGATATCAATAAAAATGAGGCATATTTTATAGATGTAAATGAAAACGAAGCTGTTCTTTGCGGAATTGATGAAGCAGGTCTGTTTTATGCAGCCACTACTCTTGTGCAGATGTTAAGTAGCAAAGGTAATGATATATTTTTGCCAAAGTGCTATATCCTTGATTATCCAAGCTTTGAAAAAAGAGGACACTTTGTAGAAAGCAGATATGGTAGTGAATTTTTCACACTTTCTGATTGGTATGATTTTGTAGACTATATGGCTTCAATGAAGCTCAACTGCCTTACAATAGGTGTTTATGGTTGCTGGGGTCGTCAATATGATAACAGGAAAATGGAATATATATATGTTCCGATAAAGAAATATCCTGAACTTAAAACACCAAAAAATTCAAAATATTATTCTGTCAAAGAAAATAGATGGATTAATGAAGATGGTATCATTCCGCCCATTTATAATGAAGATCTTTTAGGCAAAATAATAGCTTATGGAAAAAAGAAAAATGTGCTTGTAAAACCTCTTGTTAACAGTCTCGGTCATAACACTCTTCTTCCAAGTGTATTTCCCGAAATATCAGCAAAAGAAGAGGATGGCACACCAAAGCAAGTGGGTTTTTGCACAAATAGTGATAAAACCTACGAAGTACTTTTTAATATCTACGATGAAATCATTGAACGCTATCTTAAACCAAATGGGATATATGATTTTCATATAGGTCTTGATGAAGTGGCGGAAAGTTATATCTGTCGCTGTGAAAAATGCAGAGATAAAGAGCATTCCTATCTTATGACAGAGCATATCATAAAGCTATGTAAGCATCTAAAAGAAAAAGGTATGAAGCATATTTATATTTATCATGATATGATTTATGAAAAATTTAACATGGTAAATGAAAGCCTTAAGGAACGATTTATAAGTGAAGGAATATATGATGAGGTTGTTATAGACTGGTGGTCCTATGAGGATCCTGTGCATCTTTTTAATGATAAGGCAGATGGTGTAAATAACATCTTCCACAGTATAATAAAGCCTTTTACCGGATATTATCACTGGACGATTCCAACTGAAAATAACGAAAATATAAGAGCATGTGCCTTACTTGCAAAAAAGCTTTCCTTTGAAGGAATAGAAAGCTATAGTTCTATGGAATACTGCTATGACAAAAACTATCTTACACTCGCAGATGTTTCATGGAATGATAACGAAATAGAAAAGATAGATGAATTTAACGAAAGATACGCCTGCAAATATTATCCCCAAAAAGCGATGCAGGCAGCAGAAATTTTTAATAGACTTCATAATATTATGAAGGATGAAACACGGGAATTGTATATGAACCGTGCTTGCTTTAAGCTTGAATATTATTTCTACGGCTACAGAAACAAACAGACAGGCCTTCCTAAAGATTTTCCGGGTGGAGTATTTAAGCTTATTGCAGATAATGAAAATGAATATATTCATTACCTTAATTTTTTAAAGGAAAACTCTGCTCCTGCAGTAGAATTTTTTGTAAACAGTGGTAATGTATCACTTATAAATAATATCTGGCTTCTCACATCTATGCACTATTATGTTCTTTCAGATGAATACCTTACCATTTATTCACTTTATAAAGATTATAACAGCGATAAGTGCGATGCTACAAAAGTTATAAATGAACTCGAAAGACTCATTTCACAACGCGAAAAACTTATGCTTTTGGCAGAGGAAACAAGGATTCCCGCCAACAGAAGCACATATCTTAGAAATATGTCGGTATTTCGTCAATATATGCTTGACCTTTGTGAATATTTTAAAAGAGCACTTGAAATAGGTAAAAAACCAAAGTTTGATGTTATGGATTTGGCCTATGCAATGAGTGAAATGTTTGAATTTTTAAGATGATTTGTCATAGAAAAAGCTTGTTACAAGGGGATTATGTATGAACAAAGGTAAAATAGTCTTGTGAAAAATGTAGCAAAAATTAAAGGTGTGAGAAAGAAATGGTAAGTGAGAGAATTACTTTAAATAATCCGGAAGGATTTTCTTTATCATACAATATCGACAGGAAAGAAGGATAATTTTATAATTCGTTCATTTGAGGCATGACACGATAGCAGCGGATGTCGCACAATGAGGGATTTTCTTGTGAATGCTCCATTTCTTTTTGGGTATCAAAGGAAAGTGGCAAAGAAGAGTATTTAGAAGCTGCCCATCAGCATAATATCACAACAAAAAAGCTTCTTATAAGAGACGATGGGATGCTGTAATTGATAAATGTACATTAGATGAAAATGTGGAATATGATGGTCTTATAAATCATGTAACTCACGCCCTTCCCCAAAAGCAAGGAATTGATGAATGTGCAGTATATGGTGATTATTTTTATCTTGAAGCTTTATTACGATATTTAGAACCTGATTTTATCAGATATTGGTAAAAGAAATAGTATTCAATCTAAATGTAAAGAAAAAGTACCGAAAACGATATTTTTCAAAATTGTATTTTAGCATAAAAACGCTCAAAGAGTGTATCTTGCAAAGATTGTGAGATACACTTTTTTTGTTGCAAATATAAATTTAGTAAAGGATAAATCTGCAAAAAAATATTATATTAGAGCACCGCCTAGTAGAGAATAAGAAAAATGCGAAATGAGTTAATAAAGTTTATAGTACACCGGATTCCATTTGAATAGAACTAATGAATGATGTTATTTTCGGTACATGGAGAGGTACAATTACATATACCATTTCAGTTACTAATGTCTGATTAATAAAAGTATACGGGGTTTTTATCAATACCGATAGTTCAGGTTGGTAAAAATTATTGGTACAAGCAAAATTTGTGCTATTTCGGCATAAAGATTAGGTTAGGAGGGATATTATGCCAAAACAAAAAGTTAATGTGATATGTCTATATTCCGAAGAAAACGATCTGAAAGACATAATTAAAAACTCTTTTAGCATTTACGCCGAAAATTTTTGGCAATATAATAATAAATTGTGTTACCATAAACCTGACGAACGATTGTTTATTTCGGGAGGGAATTTATGTACTTTAAAATAAGCAATCCTATGGATTATCGTATAGCCTTATACATAAGGCTTTCAAAGGAGGATGAAACAGAGGGACCGTCAGGTAGTGTAACAAATCAAAAATCATTGCTTTTGGACTTTGCTAAAACTCATAATTTGTATGTATATGATATCTACATAGATGATGGATGGAGTGGAACAAATTTTGACAGACCGGATTTCAATCGTATGATTACGGATATTGAATCGGGAAATGTGAATATGGTTATCACAAAAGATCTTTCGCGTCTTGGCAGAGATTATATTCTTACCGGTTACTATATGGAAAAGTATTTTCCCGAACATTCGGTAAGGTATATATCGCTTCTTGATGGTGTTGATACAGGAATTGATTCTTCGGCAAATGATATTACGCCATTTCGTGCAATTATGAACGACATGTATGCTAAAGATATATCCAAAAAAATTAAGAGTGTCAAACACGATAAGCAACATAAAGGTTTGTTTATTGGTGGCAAAGCATCTTATGGATACAAGCTGCATCCCACAGAAAAAAATACTATTATTATTGATGAGGAAGCTGCAAAAATTGTTCGATACATTTTTAAACTTGCGTTGGATGGTGTCAGCTGCCGACAAATAGCGGTTGACTTAAATAATAAGGGAATACCTACACCGGCAATGTATGCGAATATTTCACTGACAAGGAAAGGACCATATAGTGGACAATGGAGCAGTGAAAAGATATCTGATATGTTACAAAACGAAATGTATATTGGCAATATGGTACAAGGTAAATCTGTTAAGGTAAGTTATAAGTCAACAAAAACTGTTAAGCAACCCCGTGATAAGTGGATAATTGTTGAAGATACTCATGAACCACTTATTGATAAGGAGACTTTCTTCAAAGTTCAAGAATTGATTCGAAGCAGAAATCATACTCGAAACAGAACATATGATTTTTTATTTAAAGGATTAATTTATTGTCATGAATGTGGTTATCCTCTTGCTGTGATAAACAGAAAAAATGCAGCCGGAGAAAATGTTTTGTATTTTGTTTGTCGAACGTATCAGCGTTTTACCAAATCCGGTAAGTGTACATGTCATTCTATTAAGGAAAGTACAGTTACAGAGGCTGTATTGGATAAAATACGCAGAATATGTGGTAAATATGCTCAAAGGGAGGAACTGGTGTCGATTGCAAAAAAGGTAGTATCAAAGTCACAGAATCGTGATCGAACTGAAGAAGAAATACAGGAGTTGGAAAATAAAATTACTACGATTACAACCAATCTTGACAAAATGTATATGGATAGGTTAAACGGTATTTTGACAGAATCAGATTTTGAGCGCATATATCTCCGATTAAGAGAAGAACGCTCTGCTTTGGAAATCCGAATAAATGAAATGAACCAAATGAAAAAGTTTAATATAAAAAGTGATGAGATTGCAGAGAAAATGGTAAATCAATTTTCAAACTCTTCGTATACAAACAGAGAATTACTTGTGAGTTTGGTAGAGAGAATTGAGCTGACAAAAAATAAAGAGGTTATAATTAAGTTTCGTTTTAAAGAACCGGAAAACATTACAGCTTAGAGCTATAACGTTAATGAATGCCCGAAATCAAGGGCTTATTTTTTAAAACTTATCACTTACAATAACCGGGCTTTGAAGTTTCTCGCATAGAAAAAAAGGCAATCGGTAAGCTTTTTAAAATAATGAACAAGGATGAAGAATAGCCGAAATAAAGCACTTTATTTATGATAGAAAAGTTACTGTAATTAAATTTGACAACCGCACTTTCATGTGTTAAAATATCTCTATAAATTTAATTGTTTCGGAGATGATACATATGTTTTGCCCAAAATGCGGTACAAATCTTAATGATAATGCAAAATTCTGTGCTGTCTGCGGCTTTTCAATTGCACAAAGAAAAACTCTTGCCGCAGAGCATGCTCGGCAAAGAGAGCAGACACCGCCAAACGTGCCATACCCCGGCGATTCAAACAACAACAGTCAGAGCTATATGCCTCCCCACTATGCTAAAGTTCCGCCTTCCTCAGGCGAAAAAAATCTCAAAGCTATAATAATAGCACTTGTTTCTTTTATAGCTGTGCTTGTAATTGCGTTTACATGCTGGTTGATTTTTGCCAAGGATGAAAAAACTCCCGAGCAGGCTCAGTACGATAAGCTAAACGAGCTCATAGGCAGTATATCGGAAGAAGTCGAGGGCGGACTTAATGAAAAAGAGGCACAAAGTGAAGATAAGGAAAAACCCGAAGAAAAAATTGAGCCGGAACAAAAGAAAGAGCCCGAAGCTCACCGGGTAAATGTTGTTGACAGCGTCAACAATCTTATAGCCTCCAATGGTTTTGGCAACAGTGTTGCCGTTGCTGTTGTAGATAACCTTACCAATGAGAGCTATATGTGCAACGGCGCATCAGCCTCCTACACAGCATGGGGTTTTTATCTGCCCGTATACCTTGCAATGGAGGACCGCTATCCCTACGATTATGAATCCTACAAGAGCGGAATAATGAGCAGCAATGCCGGCACATGTAACAACAGTGCTAACTATGCCATAGACTGCTTTGGCGGTCCTGCAGGTATTACCGGATATATACAGAGCAATTTTGGTTGCAGCGTAACCTCCTACGGACGTAAGTTCGGTGTTGTAAATTCGCCTGCCGACAACTATACCTGCGCTTCGGAGGCAGCTCTGATGATGAACCGCCTTAACCGCAGGGGAGAGGCTTATATGCTCTGCTATTCTCCGTCTACATTCGGAGTATATGCACCAAGCGGAACCACGATGTATGCTCAGCTCGGCACCGAAAATGTTTCCGTTCGTAATAATCTCAATGTTTTTGCTATCATAAAGGGAGCCGATGTTGACTACTGCGTTGCCGTGCTTACTCGAGACGGAGTGGCAGGTACCGGCTTTGTAAACACTCTTCTTGAAAATATAAACATACAAATGAAGGGTTAATGCCGCATGAAAACAGGAAAATATATTTTATTTGGCACGCTGGCAGCATGCTTTTGCCTGCTGGTTATTGCCGCTATATACAAAAATATCGACAACAAAGGCCTGACGGAGGAGATTTCAACAAAGCCCGCCAACCAATGGCATGAACAGATTTCAGGGTCTGAACGTGTGGTCGAAAGTGACGCCAATCAGTTATCCAAGCCTCCTCGTGCTTATGCAGAAAAATCGAAGCAGACCGCAGATATCGACAAAACCGAGAAAGCCGAAAACTCATCGGCCGAAAAAGTGCAAAGTGATAAATATGATAAGCTTTTCAAAGCTGCGTTCGAGTCTTACAGCGGCTCGCTCAGCTATGAGTTTCATATGTACGGTGATGACAAACGCTGCTCTTTTGGTGGAGGAAAGCAGAAATCGGCAAGCATCATAAAGCTGTTTATTATGGAATATGCTTTCAGTCTGGTTCAAAACGGCAAGATAACCCTTGATGATACCATTGGCGGTTCAAAGCTCTCGGCTCTTATCGAATCTATGATAACGGTCAGCGATAACAATGCCACCAACACACTGATAGACAAGTTCACAATGGGCAAAATAAATTCATACATCAAGTCTCAGGGCTACACCGATACTGTTTTGCAGCGGAAAATGCTCGATACCGCAGCGGCTGCACGCGGAGAGGAAAATTATACCTCGGCATCTGATGTAATGAAATTTTTGGACAGGCTATATGCCGGAAAAGAAAGCTATCCCACGAGCGAAATGCTTTCCATTATGAAAAGGCAAAAGGTTTCGACCAAGCTTAGGCGCAATATGCCCTCGGGTATTGAGATGGCAAGCAAAACAGGAGAGCTCACCGATACCGAAAACGATGCCGCGATTGTGTTTACTCCCAAGGGTGACTATGCCGTGGTGTGTATGGCGGAGGGTGGCAACACCTATGCGGCAAAAGAAGCCATGGGGCCTCTTTGCAGAAAAATATACGGTTTTGTGGCGGGTGTTTGATATAACCCTCGACAGGTCGGATTTGGTTTTGCGGCTTATTTTTTGCTCGAAAAGTTGTAAAATAAAATGACCAAAAAAGATGACTCACATTGAGAACTCTGAT
>JAEDEG010000118.1 GCA_016293435.1 Clostridia bacterium | reverse complement strand
ATAGAAAATAATGCAGAAGCTCTGGGATGTTCAGACAGCCCGTTTATGAGCTTAGATGATGACGAGAAGGCTGCGGTTCACTCACAGCTTTCAAAGCTTGAGATAAGCTCCTCAAGCTTTGCGGACGCACTTATAGAAGCGGCGTTTGTTACATCTGTAAACAAAGAGGGTATTACCCGCAAAGAGTTTGAAAAATTGATAATGGAAGAATATGCAGATTTTCTTGAGCTCGATACCGATGATTACAAAGGTCTCAAATCTCCCGACAAGGTTATTTCGGCTCTCATGAAAAAGACCTATATATCGGCAGAGGATTTTAAAGACAGCTTTAATGTTGAGGTTGCCGCTCAGAAAAAAGCCGAAAAAGGCTCCAATACCGGCGGTGGCGGAGGCGGCGGTATTTCTTCGTCGGGCTCTTATGATGCGGTGCCGGTTGTACCCGGGTCAGAGAGCGGCATTATAACCGAGCCTGATACAAATGAAAAGCCTGTTGCAGAAGCCGTTTTTGCCGATATGGCAAATCACTGGGCTAAGGAGGCGGTAATGGCTTTGAAAAATAAGGGCATTGTAAGCGGAGTGGGAGACAATCTATTTGCCCCTGACAATAAGCTTAGCCGTGCGGAATTTGCCAAAATTATTTCCGAGAGCTTTTTTGCAGATTATCCCAAAGCAGAGGCAAGCTACAGAGATGTATCCTCCGGCGACTGGTTTGCGCCCTATGTATACAAGCTTGCAGACCTTGGTGTCATAAACGGCCGCGGTGACGGCACATTTGCTCCCTATGAGGCAATCACCCGTCAGGATGCTGCGGTTATTATGTATCGAACAGCAAAGCTTGTGGGCGTAACTCTTGAAGCAGTGAGAGAACAGGCGGACTTTGATGACAAAATTTCAGATTATGCCAAGGAGGCTGTGGACACACTCTACAGAGCACAGCTCATAAACGGTATGAGTGCGTTATGCTTTGATGCTTTTTCCAACGTAACAAGAGCGCAGGCAGCTCAGCTTGTGTATAACATGATGCAATAAAGGAGGTACGGTATGAAACCAAACAGATTATTATGCATTGTCCTTACGCTTTCAATGCTGTTTACTCAAAGTGCTGCATACTCAGCTGCGCAAACTGAGGCAAATTCAGACAATTATACAGCTTCGGCACTTTTTGAAGCCCTCGGCATCACGATAAATACCGCCACTGCCTCGGTTACAAGAAGCGAATTTGCAAAGTATGCGGCGCTTGCTGCCGGCAGCTTTGTTTCAATAGCCGAAAGCGATGATTCGGGGTTTGAGGATGTTAAGACAAGCTCCGAAAGCTTCAAATATATTAATGCTGTTTGCTCGGTCGGCATTATGAACGGAGTAAGCAAAGACAGCTTTGCTCCAAACTCCAAGGTAAGCGGCATCGATGCTGTTGTGGCGCTTGTTCGTCTTGCGGGCTATGAGCCTGCGGCGGCTGCCTATGGCGGATATCCCGGCGGATATCTCAAAATAGCTTTGGACAAGGGCATTGCCGACGGTGTGTCGGTTAGTGAAGAGCCCGTTACCGGAGAGCTGCTTGCAAAGCTTATATACAATACTCTCCATACCGATGTATATCAGCTTGTGGGCATGGGAGACACTGTTTCTTATGTGGCGCGCAAGGGCGAGGATGTGCTCTGTGTTTATCACGATATCACATCAATTGATGCCAAGGTAACGGCAAACCGTTATACCTCACTTTATCAGGCAGACACAATATGCATGAGTGATGAGATTGCCCTTGACAACGAAAGGTATAAGGCAACTTTAGATATGGCAGATTATCTCGGCATGGCAGTTACAGCCTACTGCAAAAAATCTTCTGCAGACAAAATCGGCACAGTGGTAGCCATTGCAGAGGATGAGAATGTGAACAGCACCATCACACTAAAATATGAAGATATCGACTCGATAGATGCAGGCACTGTTTCTTATTTTGACGGCACAAAAGAGCGCAAGGCAACCCTTGAACGGGGATTTAGCTTTATATATAATGGCAAGCTTTATGAAGACGGCACGGCAAAAGAGCTGCACCTGAAGGATTCTGTTGTTACTTTAATAGACGGTGACGGCGATAAATTGTACGAAACAGCCTCACTTGTCCACGGTCAGACTCTGGTGGTTACCAATATCGACCGCACCGACTATGTTATCTACGGTCAGAATCAGATAACGGTACGATTTGACAGCTCAGAGGCGTCGAGCACCTTTATCATTACCGACAAAAGCGGAAATGAATCCTACATAGATCGTATAAAAAGCGGCAATGTTATCACCGTTTTTTCCTCTAAAGACAGTCAGTACATAAAAGCAATTATATCTACCGATACAGTAAAGGGACGCATCACAGAAATGGATTTGGCTACAGGAAAAATAAAGCTCACCTCAGGCAAAGAGGTTTTGGACTATGAGATTGCCACAGGATGTGAGAGTGACTTTGCAATCGGTCTTGAGGGTGAATTTTATGTAGATGCATTCGGCAAGCTCGTATATTCGTCTGCAGAGGTCGGCTCGGATTATGAATACGGATATATAATTTCGGGTATGTTTGCAGGTCCCATGTCACCGGCACGTCTGCTTATTTTAAACAGTGTGGATTTTGAAGAATTTGAATGTGCACAGTCGGTGGTTATAGATGGCACAAAAACAGACTTTTCTCACTCGGCATCAAATGTTATATATAGCAACAAAAAATTTACACCTCAGCTTATTCGCTACAAAACCGACTCAAACGGTATAATAAAATATATCGACACCGAAAATGCCGGCACAGGAGATGAAAGCTCCGACCGCCTCACTCCCGACAAAAAGGTTGCGGTTTCGGGCGGATATACTCCTTATTTTCCAACTATAGAGAGCCGGTGTCAGATAGGTGCAGACACACTTTTAATCAAAGCTCCCAGCATGAGCATTACTCCGGCTGTAAGCGAAGATGTGCTTCACGATACCAAATACTATTCCAACACCAGAGATATGCTAAACGAAAACAGAAGCTTTTCAAATGCCTATGCATATGAGCTTGACGATACTCTGACTCCCAAGGCTATAGTTTACTACAGCAACACCCTGTCTGCCACAAGTGCAGGCAAGCTTGACGACTATTCCCCAATGGCAGTGGTGCTTGAGCATTTTCGCTGTCTCGACAAAAACGGTGACCCCCGCGATGCAATCAGGGTTTTTACCGACGCAATGACAGAGGAAATTCTATATTTCAACGACGAATACATCGATGTAGACCGCTCTATGGAATTTGGTGATATCATACTCTACATTCTTGACCAAGACAACTGCATCACTCAGTGGGCATACGACTTTGACTATTCCTCGGGCGATGTGTCATCAAATACAAGTGTCTACAACTCGTATTTCACAAAATATGTGGGATATCCTTATGCAAAGGGTGATAATGCTTTTTCTTTTCTTTCTGTAAAGAATAATGCAGAGCTCAGTGAAGACAGAAGCTTTCTCAGGGTATTTCCCACAAAGGTTATGAAGTTTGTCGAGGTGGATTTGGATACCAAAAAGGCTGCCCGGTCTTCATACGAATATGTGGAAAGCTTCAAGCACAGCAAAAATTCCGACAACAAAGCCTTTGTAAAGGTATATCGAGGCGGCGGTAACTACGAAGATATAATGTTCGTTTACAAAAAATAGCGGAAAGGAAGGTAGTGTATGAAAAAAATAGCTATACTGCTTGCAGTAACCATGCTGCATGCATCGCTTACATTTACGGCATTTGCTGCACCGGAGCCCACAATGTACACAAATTTGGGCTTTGCAGATATTGCCACCTATGGCGATCCGACCGGTGTTGCTGTATCGGGCAAAGCATACGTTGCCAAGGTAGTGCCCGGTGGCACAGACAAGGCCTTGCTTTTGAAAAACGGAAGCAAAAAGCTTTCGGCTTTTGTGACCAACAATGCAGCGGAATCACTTTTCTATATTCAAACAAGGGTCAAAATTGACGATAATAAATCGAAAAAAACAATTTTGTTTACAATCGGAAGCAGCAAAAAGCCTGTTGTAAGCTTTGCTCCCGGAGGTCAGATAACCAATGCCTCCGGCGATAAGATAACCGGCTACAAAATAGGCAAGTGGATTGACCTGGGTTTTAAGGTTGATACCGTGTCGAGCAAGTGCGATTTGTATATAAACGGCAAGGTCTCCGAAAACCGTATAACTCTTGAAAAAGGAAAGGTTACGGCAGTAACCTTTGAGAGTGATGCCACCCCGAATGCAGATACCAAAACCAATGCCGAAACCGGCGAAAGGGTTGAAGAAACGACGGCAGCTTCCACTTCGTGGCAGATAGACTATGTGAGAAGTTATGTGCACACAGAGCTCCTCGATGACAATGCTGTCAGATACACCCCAAACCCTGAGGTTTTGACAGATGTTTCGCTTGACCTGCCAAAAGAATCCCAAACTCAGAGCCAGCTTATGATAAGCTATGACTTTGAGGAAGAAGCTATCGGCTATGTTCCCGACGGATTTTGGACAAAGAACGCTCCCTATATTGACGAAAGAGACGACGGCGAAGGCAAAGGCTTCAAGGTAGAACGTTCCGATGTTACCGTTTCGGGCGAAAACTATGTAGATCTTTTGGTTAACAATAGTCTCAGCGAGGCAGTTGTGGAGGTTGATGTGTACAGTCCCTCCAACGGCAATACTTGCAAGCTCTTTACTCTTCGTGACAAACCGGGTAACTTTGCAACCCTGCTCTACATGTATACAGATGGCTCCATCAAAACCTCCAATGGTATACAAGTTGCCAAGGGAGCCAACAAAAAGTGGGTGAATCTTGCAATTGCTCTCGACTTTGCATCACATTCTTATTCGGTATATGCCAACCGTGAGCTTGTAGCCGAGGAAGTGCCCATTCCCAATGTCAACACCGAAGACTATATACAGCTCATTCGTTTTGAGATGTCGGCAGGAGGTAACAAAGGCACCATGTGGCTTGATAATATGTATGTCTACACAGGCTCCGAGCTCCAACCCTTTGCTGAGCAGGCAGCAGCCGATCGTGAGGCACAGCGTCTTGCCGCAGAGGAAGAAGAAAGAATAAACGGTCCAAAAGGAGAACCGGTTTCGGTGAATGCTGATATGACATATTTTACAAAATTTGAAGAAGATGTTTCTGCTTCTCCGGCGGACAATTTAGGAACATATGACGGAGTAAAGGATATATATAAAGATGCGTTTGTTGTTGCAGGCAGATGTGCCAACGTTATGATCGGCGGCGAAAAATATACCGCTCCTGCTCCTGTTTTGTACGAGAATTGTGATTTGCTCATTCCTGTAAGAACTCTCGGCGCGGCATATGGCATGGAGGTAGGCTGGGATGCGGCAACCGGCTCTGTTACAATGGGCAATGAAATCAAATTTAAATCGGGCGACACAAGCTTTGAATACAAAGGCAAAACCGTTGAGCTTTCATATCCTGTTAAAAACGTGAACGGGGTCACATATATCGAGCTTCGTTCCTTTGCGGAGAAGGTGCTCAATAGCTACGTATACATTGGCGGTGCGGGGCTTGGCATTGTATCGGAATCCAAGCTTGCATATCAAAGTGCCGACCTTGCCCTTCGCTATATTATGTATGACAGACCAAATGCCAACACCTTGTACAGCGCACTCAAAGAGCGTTATCCCAACAACAATCATCCCCGATTGGTGTTTACAGAAGAAGAATTTCAGCGTCAGCTTGCCCTTTCCGAAACAGACCCCAATATGAAAAAATGGTCTGACAATGTGCTAAGATCCTATGAGGGCTCAATCAAAGACGTTAACGCAAACCTCCCTGTTATGGCATATGACTCCGCAGGTCTGCGGCTCCAAAATCTCATGAGCAAGAGCACTTCTCTCGGTCTTTATTGGTGCTACCGCAAGACCGGCGATATGAGATATGTTGAGCGTGCACTCAATGTGGCAAGAGCTTGCTGCACCGAATATAGCGAATGGGGTCATACCACCCACTTTCTCGAGGTTGGCGAAACCATGGCGGCAATAGGCTTGACCTATGATCTATTCTACGATTTTCTTACTCCCGAAGACAAAGAGCTCTTTGCCGAAAAGCTTATTGAATATGGCATCAAGCCTTCAAAAGAGCGTCTTTACGGTGCCAACCCATACAACGGACTTCACTGGCCAACCAATCCAAACAACTGGAATATTGTTGTTAACAAAGGCGTTATTATGGCAGCCCTTGCCATAGGCGACGAATATGAAACAGACCTTTGTATGGATGTTCTCGAAAAATCTATCAAATCGGTTGAATCCATGATGTCAACCTATGCACCCGAGGGTGCCTGGGCAGAGGGGCCCGCATACTGGGACTACACCGTTTCCAACAACGTTATCGCAATCAAGGCTCTGGAGAGCTGCCTTGGCACAGACTATGGCATAGGCAACTGCCCCGGATTTTTGGAGACGGGCTACTATCCGTTTAATATTAGCGGTAACGCAGGCATGTATGCTTATCACGATGCTCCGAGAGTATACAAGATGAGCGGCTCGGCAGAAGTGTTCTATCTTGCAAAGAGAGCGGGCGACAGTGCACTTGCAGGTCTTCAGCTTTACACAATGAATAAAGAAGGCTCAAACGGCGGCGTAATGCACCTTATGTATTATGATCCCTCCTTTGCAACCGAGGCGGCAGGTCTTGGCTCAGATACGCTGTACACTTCCTCTCAGGTAGCGTCGTTTCGTACCGACTGGTCGGCAAATGCTGTATGGGTGGGTATCCATGCCGGAGCCAACGATCAGGCTCACGGTCATGTGGACATTGGTTCATTTGAATATGAAGCCGACGGTGTACGTTTTGCCAACGAAATGGGCAAGGATGATTACAACCTCCCCGGCTACTTCAACACCTCTGTCCGCAATCTCTATGTAACTCGTGCCGAAGGTCACAACGTATATGTAATCAATCCCGACATGGGTGCAGGTCAGGAGGTTCACGCCAGCTCCTCAATTGTTCAGGTTGCGGCAAAAGACAAGGGCTCTATCTATACCATAGATATGACTCCCGCATATGTAACAAATGTATCGGAGGCAACCAGAGGCTTTATGCTTTCTGAGCACCGCAGAGTGTTTACCGTTCAGGACGAAATAATGCCTAAGGGCAATGATGAATACTATTGGTTCTGGCACACAGTTGCCGACATAGATATATCCAAAGACGGAAGAAGCGTTGTTCTTACCAATGGCAGTCGTCAGGCAACCATATACTTTGACAGTAATGTAGATTTTAAGATTGAAAAAGGCTTCTCATTGCCTCTGCCCACATCACCCGTGGTAGATGCACAGCTCGGAGGTCTCAAATCGACCATCAACAAGATTACCGTACGCTTTAGTTCCGAGACCGACAAACCTATCACATTCAGAGCGACAGTCATCCCCGGCGGATGCGAAATAGTGCCCGATGAGACACTCGTTCCCATTGCCGAATGGTCAATTGCCGATGGCGAAGATGAACTAAGCTACGCCCTTCCCACAGCTATAAAGGTTGACGGAAAGGCAATAGAGAGCTTCAACGCTGCAATGTCTACATACAATGTGCCGGTCTATAAGGTGCCCGATGTTATGCCCACAGTTTCGGCAGAGGGTATA
>JAEDEG010000117.1 GCA_016293435.1 Clostridia bacterium | reverse complement strand
ACCGTCAGCACACCGAGCCACATACTTATATTATTCATTTCTGCCATCTTGCGACCCTCCTTTATTTAATTTAATATTTTCAGCTTTCCTTTTTGCGTTTTTAATCCATCCCATGATAAACCCCTCGGTGCCTATTGCGGCAAAATATGAGTAAATCAAAGAGTCCGGTACAATTCTGCCGTACCACACAAAGCCTAATACAACTCCGATAAATATAACCGTTGTAATACCAAGCAAAATAAGTATTTTATTCATTACTCCCATTTATAACCACCCTTTCCCAAAAATCTTTAACATACGAATTTTCTTTTAAATCATTTGCATAATGGTCATACACATCATGTGCAAACTTCCACTGTACCTCGTTTTTTTTGACACCCTTTTCAATATCCGCCAAAAAGTCTATCAGTGTCCGTCTGCACTCTTTAACGTCCATTTTATGTATTTGCACCTGCATTGGCTCAATCATTTCCGCAAGCTTTTTATTCAGCCATTTCATAACTATTGCGGTTATCGTACCCACTGCCCCCAAAAAGGCAGAAAAATATATTATCATGTCAAACATATCTCTCATACTCTGTCCTCCTCGTCCGTTTTATAAAAATATTTTTTTCTGTTTTAATATTATCCACAATATCACCCTTTTACATTACTTTTTGGTCATGGCTTCCGCCTCAAAATATTCTATCGGCAGGAACATCACTTTCAAGCACAGCATATATTTCAAGTGGATTTTGGTCAAAATTATAATTATATCCAACAGATACTGATGTTTTTGTATATCCGTGAATAACCTCGCCGGTCGGTTCTCCTGTTTCTTCATCATGCACTACTGTATCAAGTGTACTTGCGTGTAATATATATCCTTCACATGGTGTAATGCAATATGATCTCAACACGTTCTGAAAGTTGTAATAAGCCGGCATTGTCGTATTATCAAAATACGGTTCAACATCTACATAAGCCATTTTTCATTTCCTCCTTTAAACACAATTCCAACCTAAAGTATAAGGATAATTAACCCATATATCTCCGTCCGGTGCTAAATCATAGCTACTACCGTCACCCCAAATGCAATAATCATTGAATGTATCCCAACTATCGCTTGACAATGTTAATGTGTGTACAAATTCATTCTCTGTACCCGAATAATCAGCCAAATGTGATATAATATTTTTCATACTTTCAATGGTTAACAATGGCGAATATTGAAAATTTATATCTGTTCCGATTACACCCTCAAAAGATATATTTTTCAACGCACGACATTCAACAAAAGTATCGTCAAATATTGTTTTAGCTTTTGTACGGAGTATCTCTATTGTTTCCAATTCAGGACAATTATAAAAAGTACCGCTATAATAGTCACCTGCGGGAAGTTTCATGTCATACACATATTTTAGATGTTCACAGCCGTTAAATAATCTGTAAGCCCATGATTTGGATGCGCTACTATTGTCAACAGGCGCGTTTGACATATCAATTCCGAGTGGAAGTGTTTCACCGTAATATGTACTGAACAAAGTAGTTATCGAAGCATCAGAAGGAAACATGACCCCATTAGGAAATGTAATTCCACTAAAATCCGTATATCTAAAACAACTATTGTAGTTTTTTCGTTCACCAAAAGCGGTCAAACCATCCCAAAACCTTGTATTCGCATCATCTGCACCTTTATCATAAACTTTCTGTTCATTTTCAGCTATGGTTGTAAGTTTTTCTGCTATAGTGTTCATTCACTCACCCCCAAAAGATTATTTTGAATTGCGATTATTCCGTCAAGCGCGGTTTCGATATTGCCAATATCCGATTTTAATTCAGATTTGGTGGCATATGTCGATTCCACATAGTCACTGTCTGCCTTTTTCCCTATTTCCTCTGCGGTTGTTGCCGCAAAGTTTGGGTCATCTCCAAGAGCCTTTGCAAGCTCATTTAGAGTATCAAGTGCTTCGGGCGAGCCGCCTACAAGCTGCGCCAATGCCTCTGCCACAGCCTTGCCGCTTTGTGCATTGGCACTATCCGGCAGATAGCTCTGGTCGATTTTCGGCTTGTTTTTAATAAAACTGTCTTTTGTTTCGTCACTCTCCTCCCAGTCGGGCTGAACATTGACCTCGGCACCCGATTCAATACCGGAGAGCTTTTCTTTTTCTTCAAGGCTGTAATTTTCGTCAGACAAGTCTTTGCCGGCTGCCTTGTCAACCTTTGTTTCGGCAAGGCTCTCTACAGAGCTTTTGTTTTCGGCAATTTCCAAAATAAGCTTTGTCAAAAGATTTGGCTCCGATCCAATTACTTCGGCACTGTGAGTTGTGGTGGATATGCTTTGAGATACTGTGAGTCTGCCCTCCTTTGAATACCATGTGGATTCAACGGTATTGCCTTCACTTTTGTATGCAACAATCTGATATACAACCACTCCGCTTGATGCAGTAACCTCAGTTGACGGCTTCCATATAAGAGTTGTATTTTTGCTTTCGGTATCGGTTTCTTTGGTTAGGGCTTCTCCGTCGGTGGTGACTATTTCAACATGACCGCCTATGTCGGTTATAATCATAAAGGTATAGCTGTCAAAGTTATCTCCAAGCAAAAATTTAATGGTGTCAAAATTATCTGTAAACTGCCCTATTTGCGGAGATGCCGTGTCTATACCGCACAATGCATCAATTACGCAGCACCCATCTGTTACTGTATTCATTGTGTAGCCTCCTTTTTCGTTATGGTTATATTCGACGGATATGATTTTTGGAGCAGTTCAAATCCTCCCATTATCGTGTCCATTGCCGTGTGAGCTTTTTTTGCATCGCGGCTGTTGTTGTCATATCGAATGTGGCACCATCCGCCCCTGTATTCGGATTTCAAATTTTTAAGATTCATTTTGGACAGAGCCTCCATAATAGTGAACACAAGCATCGACACCGCACAGCAGCAAAGGTCAATCCCGTTTATTTTGCCTGCATTGCAGTGTCCGAGCACAGTCAGCTCCGAAAAAGAACTGCCCGAGCGCCTTTCTATCTGCGTCATCTTATCTGCCTCCTTTTGGCCTCTCCGACGGTGACTTTGCCGGGGAGAGTGTCTCTGTAGGCTTTGGTCATATAGTTTTCGGAGCTGTCGTCGGATGGAATATCATTGCCTGCAAAATTGCTTTCTTCTGTTGAAGCGGCATTTTCTCTGATTTTTTCAACAATTTTTTCCTTACCCTCAAAGTTCATCATTTCCATACACAAAAGAGCCTGATTTGCCATTTCGGGATTAAACATGCCCATGTTAAAGAGCTCCTTTGCAAGCTCGTTTTGTGCCGAGGTTGAAAATGGATTATCCTTTTGGCTGGAAACCGCTATATCAAATATCGGATTTTTCAAAAGCTCTCCGTTTTGTCCTCCTTTTGATATAAGTCCTTTGTTGCATATAACCGAAAATTTGCTTTCCGATTTTGCTCCGCTTATTCTGAAATATCGTGGTTCATCATAAAACTGACGTATGAGCTCTATGATAAAATAGTTTATTTTCTTAAATGCCCGGTATGAGCTCTTTATCATATCTCTCGAAAGCTTGCTTCCTGCCTCCTGCAGAGCGGCAATAGCGCTTGCGGCTGTGACACCGGCGGCAGTGCCTCCCTGAGAAACGTCTCTGTTGCCTGAGGTTTCTTTCAGCTCGTCAATTTTTTGATTGAGAAGACCGATTATGCTGCCGTCGAGCTGAGACACCTGTATTTCTCTGATGTTTCGCTCGTCAAGATTGCCCGAAGTATGCACAAATTCTTTTGACCAGTCGGCAAATTCCTCCTCGTTCACTCCGGCATTGTCGGATATGAAAAATCTTCGTCTGCCCGACTGGAGTGCATTTTTGAGTATAATCTGGTTCAGCTTGTCAATATACATCTGCACGTTTTTCATCACATCAATATATCCAAAGCCGCAGGGGGTGCCCTCATCTGCAAAAAGCACATCAAATACAAAGGGATATTTTCCGTGGTTATAAAACCCCTTGTCAAAAAGGGTTTCATCGTTTTCGGAGGCATATAGAATTTCCTCACCCACAAATTTGCAGTAATGAACTATATCCCTGCTGCCCACGCTCTTTTTGTAATACCAGTCTACAACGGCGCTTTTGTTTTCGGTATCAACGGTATCGTCATATATATATCTTGCCACATCAAATGAAGATGTTCCGAGTTTCCCTTTGAGCCGAGGATATTTTTCTTCTAAAATATCGTTTGCTTCCAGCTCAACCGTAAAAACATTTCTGCTGTCCTGTATATCTTTGATTCCACTTTCCCAAAAAAGATTCAGTATGTCGATTTGCCTTATGTCCACATCACCCAGACCGCCTTCGAGCATATTGTTCCAAAAAACTCCGTAGCAGCCGGTACCGGTTTTCAGCTTGTACCACCATACATCAGAATAGGTTTGTTCAAAATCGTTGTATTCGAGCACAACCGGCAAAACAGATGACAGCATTGCAGCTGCCTCGGTGTCTGATTCTTCTCTTGGCAAAACACACGGAGACGGATAGTTGTCTATAGCGTCGGCATGCTTGTTGGCAATACAGTTAAACAACCATGCGGATGCGGGCTCCGGGTCAGACGGATTTACTTTTTTCAGCAGTGACCAGTGCTGGAGCTTCCACCATTGCTCGTTTTCAATGATTCTTTTTTCGAGATTGACTTTGCTTTGCTTATATTTTTGCAGTGTTTTGGCAGCCTGCTTTATATCATCACTGCCAATGGGAAAAAGCTTTTCGCTTTTATAATCGTTCATATGCCTTTCCTTTCATATAGAATTAAGTTACCCTATTTAAGCAGATACAGAAGTTCTGCTAATTTTATTTTAAAATATTTAAGGAAAAAATTTTCTCTTTTTACATTCAAAAACCGACAGTGCCGCATAGCAGACAGATAGTGCGTTTGCGTAAATTTTAGCGTGTAAAAAAACGATAAATGGGTATTTTATATCCTTGCTTTTGTTGACTTTTTTGAATAAATGTTGTAAACTATAATAGATTAAGTAGAAATTTGCAAAAGCTTATATACGGAGGATGATAGTATGGTATGCAGAGTGTGCAAGAGAGAGCTCGACTCTCCCATTTGTTCCTTTTGCGGTGAGGATAACTCAGCTTATATAAATGCCCCCCAAAACAAAACCGGCAGTTCATCTGTCGCCAAACCCGACACTCGCAAAAAGTCCGATTTCAAAAAAGGAATAAAACCGGACAAAAAGAAAGTAAAAATAGATTTCAAAAAGCTCGTGAGGCTTGTTGCGGCAATTGTCGTTGTTGTTCTGGCGGTTATAATTGTAAAAAATTTTCTTTTTGCTCCCAAAAAAGAGACTCCTACAGCCTCAAAACAGCTGTTTTCGTCGGGTATGCTCGGTGTATATTCAGGTGGTGAGTGGGGCTTTGTCACCTCATCCGATTTGTCGGATTTTGCAATAGTACCTCAGTTCAGAACCGTAACATCTTTTTGCAATGGAATTGCCTTTGCCTATATAGACGGAAAATATGCAATGATCAACGAATACGGCCAGCTTCTGACAGAACCTCAGTATGATTCGGTGGGTGCATTTTCGGACAATGGCTTTATCCCGGTTAAAAAAGACGACAAATGGGGATATATAGATACAGACGCAAGCTTTGTGGTGGAGCCAAAATTTTCTACTGCCGCGGCATTTGCAGGCAAGGATATGGCCGCAGTTTCTGTCAACGGATCTTACGGTTATATAGGCAAGGACGGAGAATACAAAATAGCCCCCCAGTTCGATATGGCTATGGATTTTTCCTCTGACGGCTATGCCGCAATCAAATCAGACGGCAAATGGGGATATATAGATGCCGACGGTACAACTGTCATAGAGCCTCAGTTTGATGAAGCACATATATTCGATTCGGGCTATGCAGTGGTAAAGAAAAACGGCGACTACGGAGTGATAGATACTGAAGGCAATTTTGTGGTAGAGCCTCAGTTTGACGATTATTTTGAGTATAACAAAGATGGTTTATCAGTAGTCAGAGTAGGGGATAAATACGGTCTTATTGACAATAACGGTGAATATGCGGTTAATCCCCGGTATCGTGATCTGGGCACCTTTGGCGATACAAAGCTTGCATATGCATGCACCTCCGATGGTAAATACGGCTTTATAGATAAAAACGGCAGCTTTGTTATAGAACCCAAATACGAATCCGCCGGCAATTTCTCCATGGGAATTGCCCCGGTCAAAAAGGATGGCCTGTGGGGATATATAGATTCTGAGGGCAAAGAGGTTATTAAATTTGACTATACCTACGCTTCGCAGTTTTACTCAGAGGGCTATGCTGTTGCCGGTGATGCTCTGGGTGCGGTAATGCTTATAGATATAAATGGCAATAACATGCTGGGAGCAGATCTCAACGTTGACGAAATAATGTATAAAACTGTGCGATAAAATCTGTTTGGAAAGGAGAACATATAAGATGATATGTCCCAAATGCGGTGAAATTTCCAATGGCGGCAAGTGGTGTGCACGCTGCGGTGCCCAACTTGAAATAGACGATGTTGCTCATATTTCAAATCTTAACAGTGAAAGCGGCGCCTCCGGTGATTATCAGCCCCCTGTGCCCCAAAGCTCTGATAACAGCTATCAGTACAGCACTGATCAAAGTTATTCGTCTCGCAACAGCTATGACGGATACGAGAACGAAAATTCCTCGGCCAACAAGCTCAAAATTGTGCTTGCGGTGCTTTGTCCGATTATGGCAATTCTTGTTATTGTTGCTTTTCTTGCGGTGTTTGGGGTTATTGATTTCGGTTTTTCCAAGGAGGCAGAGATCCCATCCGATTCGCAGCAGACTTCTCAGCAAAGCAGTATTGAGCTTCTTCGCAGGCAGGCTATGAATAATATTAAAATCGGAGACTATATCGAGGCCGAAAAGGTCCTTAAGTCTTTGCTTGAGCTTGATCCTTATGATGATGAGATTGCCGTTTTATGCAAAATTGTGTTTAATTACAATCAGGCTCTTGAAGCTGTCAAAAACAAGAATATTGCCGATGCAAGAAACTATTTCGACAAAATACCGGGCGAATATATGGATTATGATATTTGTGCCGATGTAGATAAGCTCGAAGGACAGATAGAAGAATATGAATCAGCGTATACCACATTTTCGGATATAAAAAATTATATGGAAAACAAAAAGTATGATGAGGCTGAAATGGCAATCGAGCTTCTTGACGAGAGCCGCTTGTCAGATTCGGATGCTGCTCTTTTGCATGAATATATCGATACCATAGAGAAAGAAAAAGCCGAAAAGGAAAATGGAAACAACGATGAAGGGGATGAATCGGATTTTGGCAGTCAGCAGTCTGCATCAATTACCGAAAGCTATGCTTCAAGCCTTATCAACAGCTATTGTGCGGCATATGTGAGCGCCGTGAATGCGGGAGATTTTTCGATTGTTGCTCCATATCTTGCGGGTGATATGTACGGTACACAGAAAAAAATGGTAGAATCCTGTGTCAAAGATGGCATAACAATGGATTTTGATTATTTTTCGCTAAATTCGCTGCAAAAATCTGCGGACAACAAATGGAAAGCAAAGGTGTCGGAGGGTGAGACAATTTATTATGCCGACGGCTCCGCAAAATCTAAATCCTATACGTGGACATATACCATAGAGTATATAAATTCGAGATATTATCTTACAAAGATAGAATAGCTT
>JAEDEG010000116.1 GCA_016293435.1 Clostridia bacterium | reverse complement strand
TTAATGTCAGCAAGAAAACGCTTTATATGGCAATTAAGAACAAGGAACTGCACGCTGTGAAGATTGGACGAGAGTATAGGATAGTGAAAGCAAAGCTTGTTGAAATGTTAGTATCTTAAGAGGGTGATTATTTTTGAAAAAGGAAATTAAGGTTTCAGGACACCTGGAGGTTATCAAGGGTATTTATCATATGAAGCTCTCTTGGGTGTCCGTAGAAGGTAAAAGACAAAGGAAATCGAAAAGCACAGAGCTACCGGAACGAGGGAACAAGAAACGGGCTAAGGATATGTTGATTGATTTTCAACGTAAGCAGGAGGCAGAGCTTGTAGCAAATGGCAACAGCGCAAGGGACATACTTTTCACCGATTATATGAAACAATGGCTGGAAAAGATGAAGCTACAAATCCGACCTACTACTTACAGTGGTTATCATGACAATGTTTGCGGAATAATAATTCCATATTTTAAACCTATGAAGCTTAAGCTCAGAGATGTTACACCTAAGCATATTCAGGACTTTTATACGAAGCAAAGACAACGTGTAAAGGGTACAACAGTTAAAAGTTATCACGCAAATATACATAAAGCTTTCAAAGATGCAAGAAAGCTACAGCTTATTGACTCAAACCCTATGGAGTGTGTGGATCCTCCTAAAAAGGAACCATATCACGGTCAGACATATACTGTTGAGGAAGCTCAAAAGATTCTTGCATTGGTAAGTGATACGATATTTGAAATCCCTATAACCATGATGTTGTTTTATGGACTTCGCCGTGAAGAGGCAATCGGTCTTAAGTGGCAGAACATTGATTTTGACAACGATACCTTTTTGATTGCACATACTGTAACCGAAACAAAGGTTGACGGACACCTGCAAATGGTTAAAGAAGATTTAACTAAAAACAGTAGTAGTTATCGTTCGCTTCCCTTAGTAGCTCCGGTTAAGAAATTGCTTTTAGAAAAGAAACAAAGCATTCAGGAATACAGAAAGCTTTTCAGAAGAAGTTATTATCGTGAAGATTCTGATTATGTTTGTGTCAATGAGATTGGTGAATTGATTAAACCGAGAACCTTGTCGGACAACTTCAAAAGAATTATTCGGCAGAATAAGATTCGCAATTTAAGACTCTATGATTGCCGACACACGGCGGCGAGTATAATGTTGAAAAGCGGTGTCAATATGAAGCAGATTCAAATGATACTCGGACACAGCGATTATGCCACAACTGCTAATATTTATTCCCACCTTGATTACTCTGACAAGATTCCTGCAACAGAAACAATGAAGGAGATAATCTATGGTAAGGATAATGAAACAGTTTAGGGCAAATCAAGGCAGATTTGGGCAAAACAAAGCCCGATTCAGACAAAGTAAATGCGGGTTTGCAAACCTGCAAACCCGCATAAACACTGGCGGAGTGGGTGGGATTCGAACCCACGGACGGTTGCCCGTCAACTGATTTCGAGTCAGTCCCGTTATGACCACTTCGATACCACTCCAGATATGAAGTTGTTTTATATGTCAGCCCTGACGATTTTAGCAAAACTAAAATTAAAGGCAAATATCAGGGCAAAACAAGCAAAAGTTAGTTAAAAATAAAATTACAGAAACCACATAAAATCAAGGGTTTCGGGCTATATGAGTTCCGTTAGACGTAGAAGCTTTCGAGTGCGCCCCGTTATGACCACTTCGATAACCCTCCGTATATTTAATTTTTATATGTTAAAACCTTGAATTTGACAAAGCCTAAAATATCAAAAGGATTATTAAATTCTCGATTTAGCTGTGAGCATATATTGCCGATGCTTGCAATCCGAGCCAACCGGGAGATTCAATTATTACGAATGAACTGCACAATCGACTGTGATAAACAAGCAACTTATGTTATTATACCATTAAATTTATGTTTTGTCAAACATTTTATTCAAAATATTTGTTTTGGGAAATTTGTAAAATAAAATGACCAAAATAATGCACATGGAGATGCAAGTGTATATGGTAATGGCTGCGGGTATACACTATATTACCATGCATGTGCTCATGAGTATGGATATACTCATGTTCGTGATTATGCTAAAGTTATATGGTATCTTTCACCATCAAATATGTGCTCACAATCATGATAACGAGCGCAATATAAAACTGAATTTCAGGCTTTTCACGAAGTAGAAGCATACTAAACATAACGCCTAAGAATGGTGCTATGGAATAATATGCACTTGTTTTTGCAGCTCCCAAATCCTTTTGCGCCATAATATAAAAATGTATACTCAGGCCATATGCCACAAAACCAAGAAGTAATATGCATAAAAGCCACTTAATATCAGGAATTTGTTCACCAAGCAAAAATGCAACAACAAGACTTCCGAGACCTGAAAATGTACCTTTAATAACCACAATTTCAACAGAGCTTTTATTGCTTATCATTTTGGTGCAGTTGTTTTCAAACCCCCAGCAAAGGCACGCTCCAAGCACAAACAAAGAACCGCTGTTAAACACAAAAGCACCTGTACCCTCAAAGCTTAAGATTGCACTTGCAACTGTAACCAAAGCAATTGCAAGCCACAGCTTTTTAGAGATAACCTCTTTGAATATCACAAGCGCAATAATGGAAGTTGCAACAATCTCAAAGTTATTCAAAAGCGATACATTTGCAGAAGTTGTGGCGTTTATTCCGAGCATCAAAAGAATGGGTGCGGCAATATCAAGCACTACCATCGCAATAGTATAAGGCAATTCCTTTCGGGTAAGGGGTTCGCGCTTGGTTTCCTTGCCTGTGAATTTTTCAGTTAATCCATACAAAAACAATCCAACACCTGCACCGAGGTACAAAAATGCTGCCATCATTGTAGGCTCTGCGTGTTGCAGAAGTAATTTAGAAAGCGGCACATTGATTGCATATAAAGACGCCGCGAGTATCGCATATATTATTGCAATTTTCTTTGTGTTCACTTTATATTTTCTCCATCACTTTTTGAAATACTTCTCCTATATTTTCCCTGATAACCAAGTCGGCACTACCATATTTCATCTGTAGATATACTCCCGTCAAGGATAATGGAATTCCAATGCCATTTATTCATTCGGATTTAACACCTTGTCGAATCAAAGGAATAGCCAAATGCCACAATTGCATTTTTGGTGCTTATGATTCATAATAAGTTGGCAAGGCGAATGAACTATTTTAATTCTATTCAACCTTTATCATTCTGTACCCTACTCCCACATGTGTTTGAATATACTGCGGAGAATCAGGAGATTTCTCAATCTTTTTCCTAAGCGTTGCCATAAACACACGCAAGGAACCAACATCATTATCCCAGCTGCTTCCCCAGATGTTTTCGGTAATAAACTTGTGCGTTAAAACCTTACCCACATTCTTTGAAAGCAGACTTAAGAGTTTAAATTCTATCGGTGTCAAATGAAGCTCGGTATCATCTAAGTATGCACATCCGGCTGCATAATCGATTTTAAGCTTTCCGTTAATAAATACAGATGAAGTTGACAACACCTGTGTTTGAATAAAGTTTAGCCGTCTTTGCGTCACTCTAAGTCTTGCCAAAAGCTCTTCAACCGAAAAAGGTTTTGTTAGATAATCATCGGCACCACAGTCAAGTGCCTCAATCTTGTCGCTGTCTTCGCTTCTTGCGCTTATCACTATGATGGGTGAATTTGACCAAGTCCGTATTTTCTTTATAACATCAATTCCGTCCATATCGGGAAGTCCCAAATCAAGCAGTATTATATCCGGATTATAAGATGATGCCTCCATTATGGCGCTTGCTCCGTCCTTTGCGGTTAAATATTTATAGTCGTGCGTTTTTAAGGTTGTTGTCATAAGGTTTCTTACGGGCGTGTCATCTTCAACAACCAAAATTGTTGTTTTATTCATTCAGGTTAACCTCCTTTGTGGGCAGTGTGAAAGTGAAAACAGCACCTTGCGGCTTATTGTCCGAAACAAAAATCTTGCCGCCATGGGCTGTTACAATAGATTTGCACAGCGACAGTCCTATTCCGATGCTTCTTCTGCTGTCAGCAATACTATTTGCACCGCTGAAAAACATATCAAACACCTTGCTTTTGCTCTCATCCGGTATACCATAGCCGTTATCCGCAACAGACACCTCAACATTTTTACCGGTTACTTTCGTTTTAATAACTATTTCCGAACCCTCCGGCGTATATTTAATCGCATTGTCTACCAAGTTGATTACCACTTGAATAATCAACCGTGCGTCAACATTAACAAGTGCAATTTCATCGGAATTTATGGTCTTTATTTTATGCGTACCACCCTTATTATTGATATGATGAAGCGCTTCGGTTATAATTTCGTCCATAAGCTCCAACGAAAGGTTAAGCTTCATCTGACCGTCCTCCAGCTTTGTAACGGACAAAAGATTTTCAACAAGGTTAATAAGCCACATAGAATCGTCATAAATGTCCTTATAAATGAGATGCTTTGTTTCCTCATCAAAAGAAGCGCCGTTCGACAGAAGATTGTCCGCATTGCCCATAATTGATGTAAGCGGAGTACGCAGGTCGTGCGATATGGCACGCAAAAGGTTTGCACGGAGCTGCTCATTTTTCGCAAGGATTGCCGCTGCTTCTTTTTCTTTGGCATTTTGTTCGCTTTCCATAGCCAGCGCACACTCGCCCAATATGGATAACAACACACTGTTTTCAAAGGAATCGAGCACACTGTCGTTCATATCAATACCGACTACACCGTAGACATTTCTATTTACTCTTATTGCAAAATACATACATTTTGCACCGGAAAGGGTATCGGTGGTTGCTCCGGCGTGCTTGTTGTTTTTCATAACCCACTGCGCAGTAGCCTTTTCATTATCTGTTGTTAATTCATCCTCCGAAGCCTCGCCGTCTGCCCGAAATATATGCGGATTTCCGAGTTTGTTGTTTTCACAGCAATATATAACAATGTTCTTTCCGAGAAGTTTTATAAGCTGATTTGCTGTTGCGGTAATAATTTCATTTGTACCGCTTGCCTTTTGAATCAGCTGATTGGTGTCAAACAGGATTTTCGTTCGGAATGCCGCATGTGCCGCCTGCTTTGCATGGTTTTTTAATTTTATTGCAAAACTGCTTGTAACAAAGGCTACTGTGAGCATAATTAAAAAGGTTACGGGATAACCGTCATCATATGCCATAAACGTAAACTTCGGCACTGTAAAGAAAAAGTTAAACACCAGTACGCTTACCACGGAGGAAACCATACTGTACAATCTGCGCGTTGTAATAACCGCAATAACAAGAACCGCCATAATATATACGGTTACAATATTTGCTTCTTTAAAACCAAGCCACGAAAAAGAGTATCCGATAAGTGTTGCTGCAAGAAGGATTCCTATGCTTTTCATCAAATCACGCAGAGAAAGCGAAAAGTCCTTATTCTTTTTAAAATTCATCTTTGTGTATTTCACAATATCATTGCTGTCAGGAATAATGTGTATATCCATATTGGGAGCATGAGTAATCAGCTTTTCTGTTAATGTTGGCTTATTAAAGAAATGCTTTTTTATCGACGCACTGCGACCGATAACAATTTTTGAAACGCCGGACAACCTTGCAAACTCTGCAATTTGGTACGGTACATCGTCGCCGTAAACAGTTTCGATTTTTGCACCGAGCTGTTCTGCAAGATGGATGCTCTGGCGCAGCCTTTTTTTATCCTCGTCGCTTACCGCAGCAAAACCAGGTGTTTCCACATACAATGCTGTTAGAATGCCTTTAAATGCATTTGCCATTCTTGCTGCCGTTCGTATAATTTTAGCGTTTGACGGTGATGAGGAAAGACAAACCAAAATATGCTCATCCGTATGAAAATCACTGTTGTTTTTTATACGAACATTTTCGCTCATAATATTAATTCTGTCCGCACATCGGCGAAGTGCAATTTCCCTTAATGCAATCAAGTTGTCAAGAGTAAAGAAATTAAACATTGCTCTGTCTGCCTGTGTTTCTTTATACACATTGCCGCTTTTTAGTCTGTCCAAAAGCTCCGACGGCTCTATATCCACAAATTCAACTTGATCCGCCTTGTCAAACGCAGCATCAGGTATTCTTTCTCTTACCGTAACACCTGTTATGGCTGCAACAATATCGTTAAGACTCTCAATGTGCTGAACATTTACCGTTGTATATACATCAATTCCGGCAGCCAAAAGCTCTTTAATGTCCTGATACCTTTTTGTATGACGCATTCCGGGTGCGTCTGTGTGTGCAAATTCGTCAACCAAAACAAGCTGTGGCTTTCTTTCAAGAACTGCGTCCAGATCAAGCTCCGAAAGCTCAATATTTGAGTGCTTTATTTTTTTGCACGGTATTTGCTCCAATCCCGAAACAAGAGCCTTGGTTTGCGGACGCTCATGGGGTTCAATATATCCCAAAACCACGTCAATGCCTTGCTCTTTGGCTGTATGGGCAGCCTGTAGCATAGCATATGTTTTACCGACTCCAGCTGCATAACCGAAAAATATTTTAAGATGTCCTCTTGCACTGTTTTCATTTTCATCATGAATTGCTTTCAAAAGTACATCGGGATTCTGTCTTGACATATGAAAAATTCACCTCAGTAATAATTATACTGTATTTTTTATCTTACCGCAATCAATAGTCTTAATTTTCGTCCTTTTGCACACTATCATCATTGTCTTTCTCCTCATTCTCATCATCTTCAAAACCTTTATAATTTTCGGCAAAAAACTTATCTGCCTTACTCACAATAAAAATTCCGAAAAACATAAACACAATAACCGTTATAGCCAATAAAATTTCCCGCATAACATCATCTCCTACGGCTTTTCTGATGTCATATCAAATTCGGAAGCACTTTTGAATATCCTTGTGGTTTCCGAGAACAAGCATTGTTTCTCCGTTTTGCAGTAATGTGTCGGAATGAATAGTAAGATTCATTTTTCCACTGCTCTTTAATGCCATTATATTGATTCTATATTTTTTGCGTATATCAACCTGACCGATTGTTTTCCCAATCCAGTTTTCCGGTATTGTAACTTCAAAAATAGCGTAATCATCGTCCAACTCTATGTAATCCATTATATGGTCGGCAGTATAGCGTATTGCCGTCCATGAAGCAATCTGTTTTTCCGGATATACAACCTCGTCGGCACCGTTACGCCGCAGAAATTTTGCCTGCACATCTCTTTCGGCTCTTGACACAACCAATTTTGCACCAAGCTCCTTTAAAAGAGATGTTGTTTCCAGTGAGCTTTGAAAATCTCCTCCGATTGCAACTATGCATACATCATAGTTACCTACGCCGAGCGATTCCAAAAATTCTTCGTTGGTACTGTCTCCTATCTGTGCATTTGTAACATAAGGAAGAACTGCGTTAACACGATTCTCGCATTTATCTATTGCCATTACTTGATGATTAAGTTCTCCCAATTTCATAGCAATATGCCTTCCAAATCTGCCAAGACCCACAAGTAATACGGATTTCATTGTAATTTCTCCTAACATTCTGTATTTTTCAATAAGCGGCAAAGCCGCGTCATTCAACGTTTTCAGTGGGAGATTGAACTCCCACTGAAAAAATTAAATGTCACCCGCCGCCTATAGAGGCGGGGGACATCTTAATTTAGTTATAATTATTATGAATAATTCGTTTTTAAAAAAATTTTTTCTTTTTAAAGTATATGATTTCCGCAACAGCTATAACTGCAGCAACCACAATAACAGCTATGTATCCATACCGCCACTCAAGCT
>JAEDEG010000115.1 GCA_016293435.1 Clostridia bacterium | reverse complement strand
TACGCGAGCCGCCAACACCGGTAAAATACATATCGTAGCAATCGGCAGCGGGGTGCACATAGTCGGCAGCAACAAGCTCAACCTCGGAGGGTGTGGCATCGAGCTCTGCAATGGCTCTTTGCCAATATTCTTCAAAATCGTTGGGCTTGGGATTACATCCCTGATACTGTCTGAGCTTTTCGAGGGGCATATCTATAAGTGGCATAATAGTTAGTCTCCTTTTAAAATTAAATTTGATTTTCGACATTCAATAAGCGGCAAAGCCGCGTCATTCAACGTTTTCAGTGGGAGATTGAACTCCCACTGAAAAAATTAAATGTCACCCGCCGCCTATAGAGGCGGGGGACATCTTAATTTAGTTATAAAATGTCAATCAAATTCCGATTTGCAGGCCAAATGCCGATAAATCAGAAATTTAAAGCCAGTGTGCTCTGAGCTCATCACCCGATTTTACCGAAAGGTACGACGGTGCCACATCAAACACAGTCTTGCATCCGCTGATGCCCTCTTTGTTCATCCTATAGGCCGCTCTTGCATAGCAAACCAGGACAGAAGCAGTAAATTCGGGATTGGAATCAAGCTTTAGGCTGTATTCTATAAAATGTGTGTTTTCCCCGTCGGCACCGGTTTTGCCGCTTCTGATAACAAATCCGCCGTGAGGTATGCCCGAGTGGTCTCTTTGCATTTCCTGTGCTGATATAAAGTGAACAACGGTGTCGTAGTCGGCAAAATAGTTGGGCATGGTCTTTATTTCGTTTTCTATTTTTTCCTTGTCTGCATCGTCTGATGCAACAACAAAGCACTCTCTGAGATGCTTTTCGCGGGTGGAAAGCTCAGGATTTGAGCCGTTTCTTACTTTTGAGAGAGCATCCTCCTTGGGAATGGTATACTGGCGGGCATCAAGCACACCTTCTATTCTTCTGACTGCATCGGAGTGCCCCTGGCTGACGCCCTTGCCCCAGAAGGTATAATCCTTGCCGTCGGGTAAAATTGCATCGGCATAGAGACGGTTGAGAGAAAACATGCCCGGATCCCAGCCTACAGAAATCATTGCAATTTTGCCGGACTGCTTTGCCGATGCATCCACATTGGCAAAATGCTCCGGGATTTTTGCGTGGGTATCGAAGCTGTCTATAACATTAAAGCTCTTTGCAAGCTCGGGTGTCTGAACAGGCAGGTCGGTAGCACTTCCGCCGCAAATTATCAAAACATCAATATCATCTTTGTAATCAAGGACATTATCTATATGATAAACCTTTGACGATTCAAAAACCGGTTTGACACTATCGGGACTGCGGCGCGTAAAAATTCCAAAAAGCTCCATATCATCATTTTGGGCTATGGCACATTCCACACCTTTTCCGAGGTTACCGTAGCCTGCAATTGCTACTTTTATTTTCATTAGTTAATCACTCCTGACGGCTTTTTTTATTTATTATACTCCCAAGCTTTGGCATATGTCAATTATCAGATGATATAAACATGAAAATTATTTATGCGTGTTTTTGTAAAATTTTGAGTCTTAATATTTTTAAGAATGAAGCTTTGCCACCGATTATTCCGTTATTTTCGATTGAAATCCGTTTCTTATTGTATACCGGCAAAATCTGCAGGGATTTTTATTCATATATTTAATTTGTTCAATAAATTAATTCAAAAATATTGTAATTATACAAAAAATAATGTATAATTAACCGCATATAGTTATTTTATACCGGAGGATATATTTTTTATGAACGAGAAATTATTGGAAGTTTTGGAATCAAACTGCAATTTACCGATAGAACAAATTGCACTTTTATCAAATATGACTGTTGAAGAAGCAGCTGAGCAAATTGAAAAGATGAAAACCGAAAAAATAATCTTAGGTAACAAAAGCATTATAAACTGGGAAAAGACCGACAAGGAATTTGTCACAGCGCTTATCGAGCTCAAGGTTACTCCCCAGAGAGGCGAAGGCTTTGACAGAATTGCCGAAAGAATTTATCAGTTTCCTGAGGTAAAAAGCCTTTATCTTATGGCAGGTGCCTTTGACCTGACTGTAATTATTGAAGGAAAAACCATGAAGGAGGTTGCTCTTTTCGTGGCAAACAGACTGGCACCAATGGATTGTGTAATAAGTACAAGTACACATTTTGTATTAAAAAAATATAAGTATGAAGGAATAATATTTGCAGACGAAGAAGCTGATACAAGGCAGGTGATTACTCTATGAGTACATTTGTACCCGAAAGCTTTATAAACAAAAAGGTTTATTCTATGAAACCGTCGGGAATACGAAAATTTTTTGATATTGTAAACAAAATGGAGGATGCAATATCCCTCGGAGTCGGTGAGCCCGATTTTGTAACTCCGTGGCACATCAGAGACGAGGCAATATACTCCCTTGAAAAGGGCAGAACATATTATACCTCCAACGCCGGTTTGCCAAAGCTTAGAGAGGAAATCTGCAATTATGTAAAAAAATTTAATCTTTTCTACTCTCCAAACGAAGTCCTTGTAACAGTTGGAGGAAGTGAAGCAATAGACCTTGCAATGAGAACCGTACTCGAGCCCGGCGATGAGGTTATAATACCCGAACCGTCCTTTGTGTGTTACAAGCCCTGTGCCGCACTTGCCGGTGCGGTGCCCGTTACGCTTGAGACAAGTGCTGATAATGACTTTAAAATCACCGCAGAAGAATTGCTGGGTAAAATAACATCAAAAACCAAAATGCTTATTTTGACATATCCAAACAACCCCACAGGAGCTATAATGACAAAAGAGGATTTAATCCCTATTGCCAAGATTGCAAAAGAACACAACATTCTTGTTTTGTCGGATGAAATATATGCTGAACTCACCTATGGCGGAAAGCATTGTTCAATTGCGAGTCTGCCGGATATGAAGGATCGAACAATTGTGGTCAACGGATTTTCAAAAGCATTTGCAATGACAGGCTGGAGACTTGGCTTTGTACTTGCCAACGATAAAATTACATCAGCTATGACAAAGGTTCATCAATACGCAATAATGAGTGCGCCCACAGTCAGTCAGTACGCCGCTATTGAAGCACTCAAAAACGGTGAAGATTCTATAAAAACGATGGTCAGTGAATATGACAACCGAAGAAAAATTATAACCGATGGCTTTAACAAAATGAATTTGACATGCTTTTCACCTATGGGAGCTTTTTATATTTTTCCGTCAATCAAAAGCACGGGAATGTCATCGGATGAGTTTTGTGAAACGCTTTTGAAAAAAGAAAAGGTTGCTCTTGTTCCGGGAACGGCATTTGGCAGCTGCGGCGAAGGATATGTGAGAGTTTCGTATGCATACAGCGTTGAGCAGATAAACACAGCAATGGATCGTATAAAGCATTTTTTGGATACGATTTGAAAACACAATTTTTCATACATCAAAAGGAGATTTTTCTGAAATGAGTTTTAATATTGTGCTGGTAGAGCCGGAGATACCGCAAAACACCGGAAACATTGCAAGAACCTGTGCCGCTACCGGCTCGAGTCTGCACCTTGTGAAGCCCCTCGGATTTGAAATTGACGATAAAAAGCTAAAAAGAGCCGGGCTTGATTATTGGCATCTTTTAGACATTGTATATTACGAAAGCATTGACGACTTTTTTTCTAAAAACAAAGGTAATTTTTATTTTGCATCAACCAAAGCCCTACACAGACACTCCGACGTCAAATATAAAGACGGTGATTATATTATTTTCGGAAAAGAAACAAAAGGACTTGACGAAAAGCTGCTTAAAGATAACAAGGAAAGCTGCATAAGAATACCAATGATTGGTGATGCAAGAAGCCTTAACCTCTCAAATTCTGTTGCAATTGTGATATACGAAGCACTGAGACAAAACGATTATTTTGATCTTGAAACCAAAGGACACCTCACCAAATATGACTGGTAACTAATAAAATTTTACATTATGCAGATAATAATTGCACATAATTGTCTGTTTATTATTGTTAATTATCTATCAATGTCACAATCTTTATAAATTGTCAAAAAAACCCTTGCAAAACAATAAAAAATATTATACAATTATTGTGTTTATATATGTAAAAATTTAATTTTATTTGAGGTGAATGAAATGAACAAAAAGACTATCGAAGACATTGAAGTTTCCGGTAAAAGGGTTCTTGTAAGGTGTGATTTTAACGTTCCTCTCGACGAGAACAGAAATATTACCGACGAAACCAGAATTGACGGTGCACTCCCTACAATCAAATATCTTATTGACAACAATGCAAAGGTTATTCTTTGCTCTCATCTGGGAAAACCAAAGGGTGAGCCCAAGCCTGAGCTTTCACTTGCTCCCGTTGCAAAAAAATTGTCCGAAAAGCTTGGCAAGGATATCGTTTTTGCAGCTGATGACAATGTTGTGGGCGAAAATGCCAAAAAGGCTGTTGCAGAAATGAAGGATGGCGATATTGTTCTTCTTGAAAACACAAGATACAGAGCCGAAGAAACAAAAAACATCGATTCTTTCAGCCAAGAGCTTGCTTCACTGGCAGATATATTTGTAAATGATGCATTTGGTACCGCACACAGAGCTCACTGCTCCAATGTGGGTGTGACAAAATACCTCGATACTGCTGTATGCGGTTATCTTATTGAAAAAGAAATTGCATTTTTGGGTAATGCCGTTAACAACCCCGTAAGACCTTGCGTTGCAATTCTCGGCGGTTCTAAGGTTTCGTCCAAAATATCTGTTATAAACAACCTTCTTGAAAAGGTTGATACTCTTATCATCGGCGGCGGTATGGCATACACCTTTATGAAGGCTATGGGTGAAGAGGTTGGAAAATCACTTCTTGAAGCTGACTATATCGACTATGCAAAAGAAATGATGGAAAAGGCAAAAGCAAAAGGCGTTAAGCTCCTTATTCCCGTTGATACGGTTGTTGCTCAGGAATTTTCAAACGATGCCGAGCACAAGACTGTTGACAGAGGCGGCATAGAGCCCGACTGGGAAGGTCTTGATATCGGCGAAAAAACAATTGCATTGTATATTGATGCAATTAAAGACGCCAAAACAGTAGTATGGAACGGACCTATGGGTGTGTTTGAAATGCCTACCTTTGCAAAGGGAACAAATGCAATTGCAAAAGCTCTTTCAGAAATTGATGCTACAACAATTATCGGCGGCGGCGACAGTGTGGCAGCTGTTAACCAGGCAGGCCTCGGCGACAAGATGAGCCACATTTCTACCGGTGGCGGAGCATCTCTTGAATTTCTCGAAGGCAAGGATCTCCCCGGCATAGTTGCACTTAACGATAAATAATTTTATTGCTGCGGGAAAGTCCACCTTTCCCGCATAATTTATACCGAAAGGAAAGAATAAAAATGAGACAAACAGTAGTTGCAGGAAACTGGAAAATGAATAAAACCCCCGCTCAGACAACTGAGCTTATTGCAGAGCTTAAGCCTTTGGTTGCAGACTCTGCAAACAAGTGCATTATTTGTGTGCCCTATACATCCTTGGCAAATGCAATTGAAGCTTGCAAAGGCTCTGACATTGAGGTTGGCGCACAGAATATGTATTTTGAGGAAAGCGGTGCCTACACAGGCGAAATTGCTCCCTCCATGCTTACCGAAATGGGTGTAAAGTATGTTATTATCGGTCATTCGGAGCGCAGACAATACTTTGCAGAAACCGACGAAACCGTTAACAAAAAAGTACTCAAGGCATTTGAGCACGGCCTCACCCCTATTATCTGCGTGGGCGAATCTCTTGAGCAAAGAGAACAGGGAATCACTGTAGAGCTCGTTAGTATGCAGACCAAAATTGCTCTCCTTGGTCTTACCGAAGATCAAGTTAAAAAAACAATTATTGCATATGAACCAATCTGGGCTATCGGTACCGGCAAAACAGCTACCAGCGATCAGGCTCAGGAGGTATGCAGGGCTATCAGAAATACCGTTTGTGAAGTATTTGGTCATGAAGCGGCAAACGAGATTATTATTCAATATGGCGGCAGTGTTAATGCAGGCAACAGCAAAGAGCTTTTTGCTAAAGAGGATATCGACGGCGGTCTCGTTGGCGGAGCCAGCCTTAAGGCAAATGACTTCTCTGTAATTGTAAACAGCTGATTGTTTGAAAGGACGAATTTTATGAGTAAAAGACCTGTACTTCTTGCTATACTCGACGGTTACGGCAAGAGTGACTTAAAAGAGGGAAACGCAGTGTATGCTGCAAATACTCCCAGAATGGATGAAATAATGTCATCAAACCCATCGACAGTTATTCATGCAAGCGGAATGGACGTTGGCTTGCCGGAAGGCCAGATGGGAAATTCTGAGGTTGGTCACACAAATATCGGTGCCGGAAGAATTGTATATCAGGAGCTTACAAGAATTTCAAAAGCTATAGATGACGGTGATTTTTTCAATAATGAAGAAATGATTGCCGCATGTGATAACTGTATTAAAAACGGCTCGGATCTTCATGTTATGGGACTGGTTTCGGACGGCGGCGTACACAGTCACATCAAACACCTTTTTGCAATCATAGAGCTTGCAAAAAAGAAAAATGTGAACAATGTATATGTGCACTGTTTTCTCGACGGAAGAGATGTGTCCCCTACCAGCGGTGTAAGCTATGCAAAAATGCTTGTTGAAAAAATAAGATCCATAAATTATGGGCAGATTGCCACCGTGATGGGCAGATATTATGCCATGGACAGAGACAACCGTTGGGAAAGAGTAGCAAAAGCATATGATGCTATGGTAAACGGCAAGGGTGAGTTTTGCGAAAGTGCGGTAACTGCAATCGAAAACTCCTACAATGCCGATGTTACCGATGAATTTGTTGTTCCTACAGTTATTGTAACCGACGGCAAGCCAAACGGTGTGATTAAAGAAAATGACAGCGTTGTGTTCTTTAATTTCAGACCCGACCGTGCAAGAGAAATCACACGCACAATTGTAGACCCCGACTTTAGCGGATTTGAGCGCAAATTCTTTAAAACATATTTTGTATGTATGACCCAGTATGACGCAAGCATGCCAAATGTGCACGTTGCATATAAGCCTCAGTCGCTTTCAAATACACTCGGCGAAATTCTCAGCAAGCTCCATCTCAGACAGCTTAGAATTGCCGAAACCGAAAAATATGCTCACGTTACATTTTTCTTTAACGGCGGTGTAGAAACCGTGTATGAGGGTGAAGACCGTATTCTGGTTAATTCACCCAAGGTTGCAACCTATGATTTGCAGCCCGAAATGAGTGCATATGAAGTAACCGACAAGCTCCTTGAAGCAATTGATTCGGATGCTTATGATGTTATCATCTTAAACTATGCAAACTGCGATATGGTTGGTCACACCGGCGATATGGATGCAGCTGTAAAAGCAGTTGAAGCTGTAGACGAATGTATTGGCAAGGTGTATGATAAAATCAACGAAAAGGGCGGCGTAATAATGATTACCGCTGACCACGGTAATGCAGAGCAGATGATTGACCCTGACGACAAGTCGGTGTTTACTGCTCACAGCACAAATGTTGTGCCCCTTGTTATATCGGGTATCGGAGATGTAGCCCTAAAATCGGGCCGACTTGCAGACCTTGCTCCAACCATGCTCGACATCATGGGAATAGATATTCCCGATGAAATGACCGGCGAAAGCCTGATAGAAAAATAAGTAATGTCTGCCAATCAAATAAAAGTGGACCTTCAAAAAACACCTGATAATTTGAAGTAATGAACCGCAAATTATCAGGTGCTTTATTATCAGGTGCTTTTCAATAAGCGGCAAAGCCGCGTCATTCAACGTTTTCAGTGGGAGATTGAAC
>JAEDEG010000017.1 GCA_016293435.1 Clostridia bacterium | reverse complement strand
TGTCAAGAGCAGCTTTTGCTTTGGTTTCATTTACAAAAAAGAAGCTTTCTTTTATTTCGCCGCTTGCATCATATGCCGCCACGGTATAATATCCGCTCATGGCATCGGCAGGGAGTGCGGAGGCAAAGCTTATATTGCCCGACATATCGGGAGTGAGCTCAGCGATTGCAGAAAATTTTGTGTCAAAGCTATATACATCGCCCTGAGAAGAATGTGCAACAGTTATGCTCACGGTACCGCTTGTGAAATCGGTTCCCTCCACACTCATACGCTTATCTGCACCGTAGTTCACTCTGAGCTTTGCCGCAGAGCCGGTGGTGTATATAAGCGAAAGAGCGAGCAGCAGCGACGCTGTTTTTCTAAATTTTTTCAAGTTCTGTTCCCTGGTATAATGTAATTGACTCATCTAACAGTCATTTACAAATATACCTTTCTCCTTTCTATCAACCTTTTTTAATCCGTGGTTGATTACGGTTTTAAATATTGGTATTATATAAATATGTGATGTGGATTCGTATTTTGTTCCTATATACCCGGGTTAGTTTCTATATATGAAATCTCCTTGTATTGACTGGGAGTTACACCGTAAAAACGCTTGAACGCCCTGGAGAGTGCACGGGAGTCGAGATAGCCTACCATGTGGGCAACCTGTTCCACGCGATACATATCGAGAATCAAAAGCTCCCGCGCCTTGCTCACTCTGACTCTGTTTATATAGTACGAAAGCACCTCTCCGGTCTCTTGCTTAAAAAGCTTGGTTGCATAAGACGGTGACAAACCGAGAAAATCGCTTATAGTCGAAACATCAAGCTTGCGGTCGGCAAAGTTTTCCTCCACATAAGCTTTCACACGGTTGCTTATGAATTCGTCCTTGCCGCTTCGGCTGAGCTTAACCTCACGGCAAAGACTGACAGTGATGTCGGTTAACTCATTCTTCATAGCATCAACGCTGTCGAGCTTAACCAGACTGAGCATGCTGTCAAATTTGTATTTACTGTCGTTATGTGTAATTTTTATATTCGCTATCAGCTTGACAAAGGTTCTTACCAGATTTGTCACAAGATAGTTTACCATTTCGCCGCCCGGGTTGCTTCCAAGTCTTGAAAAGTATTCGGCGAGAGCCTCTGTCGCTTCCTTTTCTTTGCCGAGTATTACAAGATTGGTGAAAATTTCTTCATCCTCGTGAGTATATACATCCTCTACAACCTCATATTGTGAGAGCATCTCCTTCTCGAGCTCAAGCAAATCGAGCGAAACGGAGTCTTCACACTGATTATCAGGCTTTGCCTCGGTCAAGGCAAAATCTTTCAAATTGTCTTCCTCTTGAGCCGGTGCGGATGCATCGTTTTGTGAGGGCTCACTCTTTGCTTCAAAAGCGTGGTCTGCAGCTGTTGAGCTGTATATTGCCCGCATAGAGAGCATTGCCGAAATTAATGCAGACAAAATACCAACCGCCCACACAAAATATATGTATTCACAAAGAAAATGCACGGCAATGAGAGTTAACACAAGCTGAAGAAGGTGAGCAAAAAATATTTTGGATATCAGCTTTTTGTTTTTAATGTCAAAAACCTCCCCGTAAATATTTACTACTGCCAGTATGTTTCAAAGTCTGTCAAAAGTCTGACCAAAGCCTCCAGATAGAAATAATCGCCATATATCAAGCCCTGATTTTCTCCGCTGTGATGCATATTATCAACACCTCCGAGAATCAAAGAGTGGATATAGTCATCATAGCTGACGCTGTAATTTCTTATAATAGAAAGCATTGTCAAAACTGCTTTTTCTTTGAGCTTAAAAAGCGCTGTATCATCGGGAAGCTGCTTTGCCATTTCAAGCACTGCACACACCGCAATCACCGATGCCGCAGTATCGACTGTATCGTTGGCACCGCGAAAAATCAAATCCCAGCAGGAAATATGATCAGGGTTGAGATTGGCAAAGAAATATTCGGCAAGATGCCTAAAGGTATCAAGATAGGCAGGGTTTTTCGTAAAGCGGTAATGCAATGCAAAGCCAAGCATAGTCCATGCCTGACCTCTCGCCCAGCACGAATCAAAGCTGTAACCTTGAGCAGTGGTTTTTTCGAGCGGGGTTCCGCTGTCGTCAAACCACTGCACATGACAGGTGGAGCCGTCCGGACGGATGGTATGCTTCATTTCGGTTTCAAGATGAAGCTTTGCCGCTTCGTAATATGCACCATCGCCGGTAACATCAGACGCCCAGTGAAGAAGCACGGTGTTAAATGCAGTGTCTGCAACATAATTTTTGTACCGCTTGTATGCCATAAAATAATTGCCGTTTTGTGTAAACTGCTTCATCATAACATCTGCAGCGCCAAGAGCGCGCTGCTTTGCATTTGAGTTGCCGGTAGCCTTGTATGCCGAAACACACGACGGCAGATAGAGCACACCCTGACACTGGTCGGGAATATAGGGCATACCGCAGAATATATCGGTAAGCTTATCGGCATAATCGCGATAGTGCTCATCACCGGTGTATTGCCAGCATAGCCAAGGTATTCCCACGCCAAAGCCCATACGCCAGCTATCAGCATTTTGTATAGTATCCATGCTCCACAGGCGGTACACACCCGCATTTGACATATCGGGAATTTTGAGCCCCCATTTATTGAAGTTACGGTCAATTATTAAAAATGCTTCTTCAATTGCATCGGTAAAAATTCTTTTACAATTTAATTTGTCATTGGACAATACCAAACACCTCCTCCAATAGTAACTTATATATACATTTTACACTAAAAAAACTACACTTTCAATAGCTATTTTTGCAAATTTATTACCAAATTCCGTAATTAAACAGCCAAAATCGCAACTAAAAAAGCCCGCTTTTTTGAGCGAGCTTTTGCATTTTGTTTTCAATAAGCGGCAAAGCCGCGTCATTCAACGTTTTCAGTGGGAGATTGAACTCCCACTGAAAAAATTAAGATGTCACCCGCCGCCTATAGAGGCGGGGGACATCTTAATTTAGTTATATTAATAATTTTTTATATTCTTTTTTCATCAAAGCAAAATCTCTTTGCCGCCGTCACCGGTCTCGGTTACATAAAAATCAGGCTTAATGCCGGTTTTTGCTTCATAATTTTTGCCTACCTCAGCAATAAATTCGTCAACACTGTCTGATTCAACTATGCTCACAGTACATCCGCCAAATCCGGCACCGGTCATTCTCGAGCCGAGCACACCGCTGATTTTTCTTGCTTCTTCTACCATGGTATCAAGCTCAAAGCCCGTAACCTCATAGTCGTCTCTGAGGGAATCGTGAGATGCATTCATCAGCTCACCAAAACGCGGAATATCGCCTGCTTCAAGAGCGGCTATAGCATCAAGAACTCTGGCATCCTCGCTTATAACATGAGATACTCTCCTTAAAACAATTTCATCCTTTATAAGGTGCTTGTGTGCTTCAAGCTCCTGCAATGTTATATCACCCAGGCAGGTTTTTTCGGGCATCGCCGATTTAAGAACTGCAAAGCCTTCTTCACACTGGGATCTTCTTTCATTATATTTTGATGCGCCGAGAGAATGTTTTTTGTTTGTATTGGAAATAACAATTTTTCTGCCGTTTAATTCAAGCGGAACATGCTTGTAGCTAAGGTCCTTACAGTCAAGAAAAAGTGCGTGATTTTCTTTGCCCATCGCCGAAGCAAACTGATCCATAATACCGCAGTTTACACCGGCATATTCGTGCTCTGCCTGCTGTGCAAGCTTTGCCATTTCTATCATGTCTACCGGCTCCGATATGCCGTTTTTCTCATTTGAAAGGGTTGCAAACATGAGTGCCGTAGAAACCTCAATTGCCGCCGACGACGAAAGTCCGCCGCCGTGAGGAACGGTATCGTCATACAAAAGATCTGCACCGCAGATGTCGTAGCCGTGATTTTGGAGAATATAAGCAACACCAATCTGATAATCGCCCCAGGGTATGCCCTTGTAGCAATCAAGCTTGTTGATATCTGCCTCCACTATGCCATCGAGGTCGGTCGCCTTAAGACGCAGAAGATTGTCATCACGTTTTCTCATTATAATAGTAGTTTTCATTTTTAGAGCAGCAGGAAAAACATAGCCGCCGTTATAGTCGGTGTGCTCACCGATAAGATTTACTCTGCCGGGCGAAGCAAAAACGCGTATCCCATCCTCAGAGCCGCCAAAAATGTTCAAAAATTCCTTTATTAGTTCCTTAATCTCCATTTAATATATACCTCCGTAAAGAAAAGTGACTTTTTTTAATTGTTTAATTTAGTTTATTGTATCACAAAAAATTGAATTAGTCAAATTATGATTTGGCGGCTCCAAATCACTGCTTCTTATATATCCACTTTGCAAGTCCATCATTTACTATATGATACTCCTGGGTAGAACCGCCAACGGTAACAGCAATTTTGCCGCCTTTTTTTTGATATGTTCCCGCAAAAAGCTCATACGACAAAAGCCCGGGCGCCGAATCTGCCGCAGAGGCTCCGTTATCATTGCCGCTTGTCTGCATCAGAGAACCCGCCGCAGAATCTGCCGAAGAATCTGCCTCGGGGTCATCTTTTCCGTTATTTCTCTTTATTTCCATTATCATTTTACCATCGTTGTAAAAGTTAAAAATTTGGGTGTCCCCGCTATTGCCCGGCTTGCATACAAACACCGTTTGCCATCTGTCGACATCGGGGTCAATATCACCCACAAAATAATTTTGAGAATCCACTATATAATCGGCACATGCCCACATTGACGACTGATAGGTATCATTGCTATAGAGCTTTATTTCTCCGTGTTCAAGCTTCCAGTCGCCTCCTGCGGTAAAGTTTTTTTGAGGATTTTCTTGTGCTGATGCGTGATCGGCATCAAAACCCGCCGTAAAGGTTCCGTCATATTTTCCATTGGGAGAAGCAACAAAATCATAATACCATCCGTCACTTTCGTCTATATAATAGCCGCTGACCTCTGCGGCGGTGAGCTCTTTTACAATCTCCGAGTTGTTTTCGCCCGCCACAGCGTCCTGCGATTCCAAATACTGCTCGGCCAAATCTCCATTGTTGCCGGATTCGTTCTTCTTTTCCGGTTCGGAAAAAGAAAGAACCAAAATAAGCGCCAATATCAACAACCCTGCAACAACAGATATCAAAATTATTGTTTTCTTTTTCAATTATATCACCTTACCATCATCAAAACAAAAACGACCGCCGAATAAGATCGGCAAAGTCGTTTTTGGTAGAATTTTGAGATTATTTGTTGAGCAAGCAAGCAGCAATACCTGCTTTGCAAACCTGGAATACGGTTTCCTGACCGTTTAGCTCAAGCACAAGTCCATCCTTGCTTGGCCTATAGGTTCCGGCATAAAACTGAGCGTCTGTTCCGTCGCCTGTGTTTTCAAGAATAAACCGGCCGTCTTCATAAAGCCTGATTGTCTGCTCAACTCCATCGGATACCTCAGATGCAAATACACCGCTTAATTTTTTTCTGCCGTCAAGCTCGCCGGCATAGAAAGCGGCTTTATAGGTTAGGCCTGCCGGAGTTGCAACAAGAACATCGGTCTCGTTGCCCGACTCATCGCAAAGCTTGATTTCGCCGTCTTCAAATTTCCAGTAGCCCTTCATCTGCATGGTGGTGTAATATGATGTAATCTGCTGCTCTTCGTCATAAGCCTTTACATCTTCTTCCATGCCGTTTGCTTTTACAAATCCGAGATAATCGTCTTTTGTCAGCTTCTTTTCCGCTTTATATGCTTCATAATCTTCCGTTTTTTGATTGCTGCTTACATATATCTCTGCTACCAATTCCGGAATAAACTTTTCATCAATACCGGATACATAGCTGCCGTCAAACTTTTTCTTTTCATATTTGACTTCAGGCTCGGATGCTGCCGAATCTGCTGCCGAATCTGCCGCCGAATCCACTGCCGTTTCTTCGGTTTCTTCCTTTTCGGCGGGAACATCAATTTCTGCCGCTTCCTTCTTGAATTCAAAATATGTACCGTTTACATTATCGGTATATCTGCCGCTTAGATCATCCGCTTTGAATTTCTCGGCATTTGAGATTGTTACCGGTGCAATGTCCAAATTATCGGGGCCGCTGACTCTTGAGTATATAAGCCACGACGCCGCAGCCACAACACAAACAGCCAAAACAATTGCGATAATTACCAAAGCCTTGCTTCTGCCGGCAGGAGGCTCCTGCATATCTGTGTCGTCTTCAAAAGAGTCTGAGCCAAGCTCCCGCACCTGCGGTGCAGCTTCGTCTGTTTCATTAGCTTCGTCTGTTTCATTAGCTTCGTCTGTCTCATCAAAATCGACATCCGAAACTTCATCTTCATAAACCTCTGCTATCTCCTCTGCATCTTCACTTTCGCAAAAAGGGCACTTCTCGTTTAGTTCATCATCGTATTGTCCGCCGCATTTTTCACATTTTATTATTGCCATTTATATCATCTCCTGTTTAATCAATGTACCGATTATAACATAAAATACCGCTTTGCACAATAGTTTTTATAAATTATATTGTAAATTTTTTGTTAACATAAATTTAATATTAAATATCTGTTACAATAATTGACTATTTGACAAATGAGTATTATAATGAAATTAGTCGAAACTGGGGGTATAGGTTTCGGCATCAAGGAGGCAACCGATGAATAATAAAAAAGATGAAAAATGCTGTCACATGACATCCATAGGCGGCCAAGCTGTTATAGAGGGTGTTATGATGAGAGGACCCCAAAAAATTGCAACTGCCGTTCGCAAATCAAGCGGCGAAATTATCATAGACGAAAAGCCGGTAAATTCTTTTGTTGTGCGCCACAAGCTCAACAAAATCCCCATCTTAAGAGGGGTTGTTTCGTTTGTGGAATCCATGGTTACCGGAGTAAGGTGTCTCATGTTTTCGGCAGATCAGGTAGACATTGAAGACAGTGATACATCAATGGAGCCGTCACGCTTTGAAAAGTGGATTGACGATAAGCTCGGAGATAAGGTCAAAGATATTGCAATCTACGTTTCGGTTGCTGTTGCACTGTGCTTTAGTGTGCTGTTGTTTATGATACTGCCCACGGTTATTGCCGGCTTTTTTGACGGATTTATCAAAAACCGCATCTGCCTCAATCTCATTGAAGGCGGTGTCAAAATCCTCATATTCCTTTTGTACATGTGGGGTGTATCTCACATGAGCGATATACGCAGAGTTTTTGAATATCACGGTGCAGAGCACAAAACCATTGCCACCTACGAAGCGGGCGAAGAGCTCACGGTTGAAAACGCCAAAAAGTATACCCGTCTTCACCCCAGATGCGGCACAAGCTTTTTGCTGATTGTTATGGTTATAAGCATACTTATGTTTTCGGTATTTTCATGGAAAAACGTGTGGATAAGAATAGGCTACAGGCTGCTTCTTCTTCCGGTGGTTGCCGGTGTGTCTTATGAAATTATAAAGTTTGCCGGCAAGTATCCCACAGGTGTTGTCGGCTGGCTTACCAAGCCGGGTCTGTGGCTGCAAAAGCTCACCACCAACGAACCCGATGAAAGTCAGCTCGAGGTAGCTATTGCCGCTATGAAGGCTGTTATTCCCGAAAACAAAGAGGAGGATAAATGGTAAAAATTTCAGACTGTCTGCTAAGCGGTGTTGCACTTCTAAAAAAAACTGTCGAAAATCCGCGCATGGAGTCCGAAATTTTTATGGCTCATATATTAAAAAAAGACAGACTCTATATAGCCGTACACAAAAATGAAGAAATTTCTCCCGATCACGAGGCGGCTTTTCTATCAATGTGCAGTCGCAGAGCCTTGGGTGAGCCTCTGGCATATATCACCGGCACAAAGGAATTTATGTCGATGGAATTTGAGGTTTGCAAAGGTGTTCTCATACCGCGCCCCGAAACGGAACTTTTGGCAGAATACATTTGTGACAAATATGCCGGAACCGATGCTAAAATTATAGATATATGCACCGGCTCCGGTGCCATTGCCTGCTCTATTGCTCATTATCTGCCAAAAGCATATGTTGAAGCGGTGGACATAAGCAGTGATGCCCTTTGCATTGCCAAAAAAAACGCCCAAAAAAACAAGGTTGACGGCAGAATCAATTTTTATATTGCCGATGCACTGCTGCCCATCAAATCCGATATAAAATTTGATGTGGCTGTATCAAACCCGCCGTATATAGAAACCCATGTAATAGACTCACTTATGAGGGATGTGCGCGATTTTGAACCGCGTATTGCTCTCGACGGCGGCACAAACGGACTTATATTTTACGAAAAAATTGTTGATAATATAGAGAGCATACTGGCAGACGGAGGAGAGCTTATTTTTGAAATAGGCTGCAATCAGGCTGAGGCTGTCACCTCAATAATGGAGCAAAAATTCAAAAATATTGTGCTCACCAAAGACCGGGCAGGCAACGACCGCATGATAAACGGTCAGCTCGCATAAGATTCAAAATACAGACACAGCTCCTCAAAGCTGTCTGCATATATGCCGTCGGATAGTATCCTTATATCTTCTTCGCTCATTAGCTGCAAATCTATATCATTTGAGTTAATCAGTTTTTTGGAAGCTCCGCTTATACGGTAAGCACTTAGCTTTCCGTTTTGAACAGTCAGAAGATATTTTTCGGAACTTTCGGCAGAATTTTCATACACTTCGTTTGCAGGTATCTTTTTGCTTTCGGAATGCATATCAGCATCGGGCGCAGATTTCAAAAATATTCCGACACCAGAAAACACAGCAGTAACAAGCAGTATTGCAGATAAAGCTTTTATACGGTTAACATTCATAAATATCATCCTTTGACCCTTTGGCCGTATAGTATGAGCATATGTGTCAGCATATGCCCAACCTTATTTTCGTTAATTTTTATAAAAATATACATTGTCACATAATTTTTGTGACACCGGAGTTGGTAACCAAAATGAAAAAAATTGACAACATCAGAAACAGTCAGACATCCAGGCAGGCAAAAAAAGACAGTAAAAGAATAAAAAAAGAAAAATCAAACCGCAGACGCTCACCGGCCTTCAAGGCTTTTGTTATGGTGCTGAAGGTTTTGGTTGTGCTGTTTATTGCCACTGTTATAGCGATGGCGGCATGGGTATACACTAAAATTGACTTTTCTTTCGGAGATGACTTTACAACCTTTGATATGAGACTGTCTTCAACCATATACTGCAAAAATGAATACGGTCAGTATGAAGAATATGAGCAGTTCAAATCCTCCGAAAAAAGAATATGGGTTGATATAGAAAACGTTCCTGAAAATATGCAAAAAGCCTTTGTTGCAATTGAGGATCAGCGTTTTTATCAGCACAGAGGCATGGATCTCAAGCGTACTCTCGGTGCCGTTATTAATGTGTTTGTCAAGGGAGATTCTTCTTACGGAGGAAGCACAATAACCCAGCAGCTTGTCAAAAATATAACCAACGATAACGAAAGAACAACCGAGAGAAAAATCCGCGAAATAACAAGGTCACTCGTCCTCGAAACAAAAATGGGAAAGGACGAAATCCTCGAAATGTATATGAATTCCATATACTTGAGTCAGGGAGTGCACGGTGTTCAGGCTGCAGCAAACTTATATTTTGACAAGGATGTGTCGGAGCTCACTTTGGCAGAATGCGCATGCATTGCGGGTATAACCCAATATCCGACAACATACGACCCAATTATAAATCCCAAAAACAACAAGAAGAAGCAGCTCGTTGTTCTTGCAAAAATGCTTGAGCTCGGATTTATAACCGAGGCTGAATATAACGATGCAACATCGGAGGAGCTTGTTTTTGCAAACGTTGAAAACAAAGAAAACGATGACGTAAGCGATGACAACCAATCATATTTTGCAGATTATATCTTTGAGCAAGCAAAAGCAGACCTAATGGAAGAATTTGGATATACAGACCAATTTGCCGAAAATCTTCTGTACAACGGCGGTCTAAAGATATATTCAACCATTGACAAGAATATTCAGAGTATAATGGAAAACTACTACGAAAACCCTGCCAACTTCCCGAAGCTCGGCAGAAGCGATGCTCCCCAGTCTGCAATGGTTATAATAGAGCCCTCCAAGGGCGAGCTGAAAGGCATTGTCGGCGGCACGGGCAAAAAAGAGGGGCTGAGAGTTCTCAACCGCGCAACCCAGAGTAAGAGACAGCCGGGCTCATCTATAAAGCCGGTGTCTGTATATGCTCCCGCTCTTGAAGAAAACATCATAAATCTTTCTTCATATATAGGAAATGCCAAAATCACAATAGGATCTTGGACTCCCAAAAACTCCAACGGTAAATACACAGGTCCGGTAACACTCAAAAATGCTGTTGCATATTCATACAACATACCCGCCATCAATGTTCTCAGAGCACTAACCGTTGACAAGTCTTTTGAATATATGAAAGAAAAGCTGCACTTTGAATCTTTGGTTGATTCGATCGAACGAAACGGCAAGGAATATAGCGACAAAACCCTTGCATCTCTTGCACTGGGCGGTCTGACCGACGGTGTGACTCCTCTTGAAATGACAGCGGCATACTCTGCACTGGCAAACGGCGGTGTATATGTTGAGCCTTCATCCTACACCAAAATTTTTGACAGAGAGGACAATCTGTTTTTTGAAAGAAAGCCCAACAAAAACAAAGCCTTTTCGGAAGAAACGGCATTTCTTACTCAGCAGCTGCTCAAAAACGTTACCAAATACGGCACCGCAGCCGGCAGCACAATCGGCGAAAACGATACCTGCGGCAAAACCGGTACCACCGATGACAATAAAGACAAATGGTTTATCGGCTTTACTCCATACTACTGTGCGGGTGTGTGGTTTGGCTACGATAAGCCACAGGTCATAAGCACCGGCTCTAATCCCTCTGTAACAATCTGGAAAAATATAATGAAAGAAATTCACAAGGAACTTGAAGCAAAGCAGTTTGAAATTCCAAGCGGCATTGTAAAAGCTAAGGTTTGCCCCTACACCGGGCTTTATGAATCCTCATATGCGGCAACTGAATATGCCAACAAAAAATTTCTTACCGGATATTGCGGAGGCAAAAATCACTCAAAATATATAGGCTGGACAAACGGTTCAAGCTACTCTTCATCGAGTTCAAAAACAAACAAAACCACAAAAAAAAATAGCAATAACGAAACCAAGACAGACAAGTCGGATAAAGCATCAAGCTCTACAACCGAGAAGAACAGCTCAAATTCAACACAAGACTCGGATACAACGACCGGCGAAGGCAATACAAAAAACGGAACCGCCCATCCCTCGGGAGGAAATAACACGGGAGACTCCCATTCTTCCCAGCCTCCGGTGCCGACAGACATCCCACATACGACTGCAACAACTACCGCAGCTGTTCAGCAGTAGTTTTAATTTCAAAATCTAAATTAACAAAAAATTCCGCAGGCTATACAAAAAAGCCTACGGAATTTTTTTGAAAACAGCGCACCGGAAATTATACCACTGTGCTGTATATACTGCATTTTGCAGCTGCAAAGCATTACGCCAAGCTACAAATCATAATTTTAATCGGACATATCACCGCAAGGGTCAGGTCCGTATTTATTATATCCGCTTGTACCTTTAAACGCAAGAAACACCATAAGAACTGCCGAGCCCACAGGAGCAAGCAGCATAAAAAGTGCATACAATGCGCTTCGGCCTGTGTCGTGAAGTCTTCTTATAATAAGCGCAATCTGGGGCACCAAGGTCACAAACGCATATACATTAAAAATAAAATATACAATATTAAAGGCATTGACATATTTATGGGCAAATTCTCCGCTGCCTCCGGAGTCCCTTACAGCCAGATAATCAATAATCATCAGCAAACCTACCATAACAAAAATTATGATAAAATTGGCAAGATACGCATACCAAAATTCACTGCGTCGGCTGCGGCCTTTAAAATCCGAAAACCTTTTGAACATTGAAATATAAGCAGTAAATATATTGTATTTTTGCGGTGCCCCAACAATGTATGGGTGCAAATCTGCACCGCACGAAGGACACACAATAAGATTTTGATTATCATAGCACGCACCGCAAGCAGGGCACGAAATATTGTGATTATCCAACCTAAAATCACTTCCTTTCAGGAAGATTTTATCACAAAACAATGCCTTATGTCAATCCTTTTTGCGGCAAAGTATAGGTCACAATCAGCTCTCACTGTCATACTTTTCCATCAGCTCGGTGTAGAATTTGCATATTTTGAAATTCCAGCTGCAGCAGTGCATTTTGAGCCATACTGACCTATCATTTTTACCGGGGAAGCTTAGTCTGCCGCTCTCACAAAGCAAACCTCCCCTATCCTCTGCCTCATAAAATGGGCAAAGAGCATAAATCGCCATGCCGGTTACCTCCTATCTCAGCTTGTGAAGTGCGATATATGTGCCATAGGTAACACCCTCTGCCTTGCTTTTGCGATCTGCCTCTATGAGAGTTACTTTAACGGGGATTTTTACGGTACGTTGATATTGGATACCGAGTCTTTTCATATAGGCCTGACGGCATGGCATAGAACAGAATTTTTTGACGCGTTCATATTCAAAAATCTCGCCGCACCATTGGCATATCTGACGTACGCTTTTTTTCTTGCGTGTTTTTTTAAAATACTGTGCGCATCTTGATCTGCAAAATTTTTTTGCCCTTTTGTCTGTAGTAAATAAGCATTTGCAATATGGACAAATTTTTGCGTATTTCATTTTACCTCCTATTAAATTGAAGCTTCAATAACACATCCTACCACATATGTACAAAAAACAAGTGCTATCAAAGCCTTGTCACTATTGAAAAAATTAATAATTTTTTGTTTCATATGAAACACATCCTTTCTGTGTACACAATACCCTCGATAACGGATGTTTCGTTATCGACACATTTATAATAACACACTTTTGTGTCTTTGTCAACACTTTTTTTAAAAAAAGTATTGATTTTTTTAAAATTATGTGTTATCATAGTTACAAACAGTAACGAAAGGATGATTGTATGTCCAAATTAGGAGACAGAATAAAAGAGCTCCGCAAGCAGCATGGTTACACTCAGAGCCAATTCATACAAATCTTAAAAGAAGAATATAATCTAAAGGCAGACAGGGTAATGCTCAGCAAATGGGAATGTTCCAAGCAATGCCCCCATATAGAAACACAAAAATGTATAGCAGATGCGTTTAATGTGTCTCTTGATTATCTCAACGGCGTGGAAGAAAAACAGAATCTTAAGCTCAAAAATATAACCCCCGCCAAAGAAATCAAAATTCCCATGTATGGCAAAATAGCCTGCGGCAGCCCAATAGAATGTAACACCGAATTTGATATAGAAACCATATTCGGAGATCGTATCGACGGCGATTTTTGCGTTGTGGCAAGGGGTGACAGCATGATAAATGCCCGCATTTTTGACGGAGATATAATAACAATCAGCCGTCAAAGCGTGGTCGAAAACGGACAAATTGCCGCTGTTGCCATTGGTGACGAAGCAACACTGAAGCGCGTGTATTATATTGACAACGGAATTATGCTTGTTGCCGAAAATCCCGCATACAAGCCTATGGTATTTGTCGGAGAGGACTGCGCCAATGTGACAATCCTCGGCAAGGCTGTATCTATGCATACCGTGCTGAACTGACAAAATATATACATTTGTGAAAAAAACAGACCTTTTTAGCCTCAAAAGCCTTGTCTTTCAAGGCCTTTGACAGCTTTTTTAACAAATAAAACCCAAATTCCTTTTTATGATATAATATTCATAGAAAGGAGTTTTTTTATGAAAGAAAATAAAGACTGTATAACTCCCGAGGAGTTTGTTCAAAAATATAAAGATAATTATAATTACGACACATACTTGGCTGAAAACGATTCCACGCTGTCATATGAGCTGCGCACCAAACAGATCATTGCCCTGAGCGAGAGAATGCTCAGCAAAATTGACCTTGCCATAGACCAAATAGACCTTAGCAAAATCAAAGTAAAAGAAAAAATCAAAGAGGTTGAATATGACGAAGAAAGCAAAAAGCCAATATCTGAAAGGCTAACCGAAAAGGAAAAAACAGAAACCGAAAAATCTGTAATCGATACATCTTCGTTAAAACAGCTTGTGTCAACACTCAAGGATATCAAGGATATTCACACAGCCCTTGCCGACAACAAAGATTCAGACAACGATAACGAAAGCGGTGTAATTGTAATATCTGACCTTTCGGGAGGCGAAGCAGACAAATGAATGTAATCTGGACACCGCAAAAAAAGCAGGCTGTTTTTCAGTCACGAAATGAATATGAAGCTCTGTATGGCGGTGCAGCAGGCGGCGGAAAGTCGGATGCGCTGCTCACAGAAGCTCTGAGGCAGGTTCACATTCCCCATTACCGAGCTCTGATACTCAGAAAAACCTACCCTCAGCTCTCGGAGCTTATAGACAGAAGCAGAGAGCTGTATTGCGCCGCTTTTCCAAAAGCAAAATACAACGAAACAAAGCATGTGTGGCAGTTTGAATCGGGAGCAAAAATATACTTTGGAGCAATGCAGCACACCTCCGACAGAATAAATTATCAGGGTAAACGTTACGACTTTATTGCCTTTGATGAGCTGACTCACTTTTCGTGGGATGAATATTCGTATATGTTTTCCCGAAACCGTCCATCGGGAAGCGGCACAAGAGTGTACATACGCTCCACCACAAACCCCGGCGGAATAGGTCACGGTTGGGTAAAAGAGCGTTTTATCACTGCGGCACCGCCCCTAACACCCATAATCAGCAAAATGCAAGTGGCATCTCCCGACGGCACTCTGAGTGAGGTCACCCGTGACCGCATTTTTGTGCCGTCAACCGTTTTTGACAACAAAAAGCTTTTGGAAAACGACCCGGGTTACATAGCCAATCTCTCGATGCTCCCCCACAAAGAAAGAGAAGCTCTTCTCTACGGCAACTGGGACAGCTTTTCGGGGCAGGTATTTACAGAGTGGAAAAACGACCCGTCTCACTATGAGGACAGATGCTTTACCCATGTTATAGAGCCATTCAGGGTGCCGGATACGTGGCGGATATACCGAGGCTTTGACTTTGGCTATTCAAAGCCCTATGCCACAGAGTGGATAGCCGCAGACCATGACGGCAGAGCCTATGTTATAGCAGAGCTCTACGGCTGCACCGACACCCCCGACACCGGCATAAAAGACAGCCCGGCAGAAATTGCGCGCAAAATTCTCGAAATGGAAAATTCTCACCCCAATCTTAAGGGCAGAAAAATCAGAGGCATAGCCGACCCCGCCATATCAAAGGCAGAAACCGGGCAGTCTATAGCCGACATGATGGCAAGGGAGGGAGTGTTTTTTGACTTTGGCGACCACCAGCGACTTCCCGGCAAGATGCAGTTTCACTATCGGTTTGCCTTTGATGAGGCGGGCATTCCCATGATGTATGTTTTCAACACCTGCCGCCACTTTATACGCACAGTGCCAAATCTCATATATGACGATTCAAATGTGGAGGATATAAACACCCGGTCAGAGGATCATATATACGACTGCGTAAGATATGTGCTTATGGCAAACCCGATTTCTCCGCGCAAAAATATGCTTCAAAATACTAATTTACTTGACAATCCGCTCAACCTTGGGGTGGAAAATTTAAGACGGTATGATTTTTATAAGCTGTGATAATATAGTGAAAATATTAATTTTTGAAATTTTTAAATCTATGCGTTTTGCCACTTGAAAACATACCCTAATTTTAGTATAATAGATATGTATGAATTTTTTGAATTTTCGGAAACGGACATGATATTATGAGTAAAAAAATAAAAATCGGCAAGCTTTTTATCGGCGGCGGCTCACCCATTGCAATACAATCCATGTGCAACACCAAAACCGCCGATATAAAGGCAACAACAGAGCAGATTCTGTCACTTGAAAAATGCGGCTGTGAAATAATCAGAGTGGCAGTTCCGGATATGGAAAGTGCAAAAGCCATAGAAAAAATCAAAGAAAAAATACATATTCCTCTTGTGGCTGACATCCATTTTGACTACCGTCTTGCGGTGGCAGCAATGGAAGCAGGCGCAGACAAGGTGCGCATAAACCCAGGCAATATCGGCTCGGAGGAAGGTGTGCACGAGGTCGCAAAAATGGCAGGCGCCAAAAATATTCCCATACGCATTGGCGTAAACAGCGGTTCTATCGAAAGGGATATTCTTGCCGCATACGGTCATCCCACAGCCCGGAGTATGGCAGAAAGTGCCAAAAGGCATATTGACATGCTCACACGCTACGACTTTGACGATATTGTAATCTCGCTCAAATCGAGCAGTGTGCCCATGACTATTGATGCTTACAGAATAATGAGCGAAAAATATGACTATCCCCTGCATCTCGGAGTAACCGAAGCCGGCACATTTATCGGAGGTACAGTAAAATCCGCTATCGGCATAGGCTCTCTTTTGAAGGACGGTATAGGCGATACCATAAGAGTGTCACTGACCGATGAGCCCGAAAAGGAAGTGCTAATAGCCAAAGAAATCCTTAGAGCTCTTGATTTGCGCTCCGACAAAGCAGCTCTCGTTTCGTGCCCTACCTGCGCAAGAACATGCATCGACCTTATCCCTCTTGCAAAGAAAGTGGAAGAATATATTTCTTCCATAAATAAAAACATAACCGTTGCGGTTATGGGCTGTGCCGTAAACGGCCCGGGTGAAGCAAGAGAGGCAGACGTGGGTATTGCCGGCGGCAACGGTGAGGGGCTCATATTCAAAAAAGGCAAAATCGTAAAAAAAGTACCCGAAGAAAAATTGTATGAAGAACTTGTGAAAGAAATAGAAGCAATGTGAGGTAAATATGTCACCAACAAATGTAAAACTGACAGACATTTTCAAAGGAGCCGATATACCGCGGGAGCTCTCTGATGTATACATATATTCATCCGAAGCAAATTCCGCTGACAGAACAATGTCAATTACGGTGCTTTCGTCTGAGCTGATTGACTATAAGATTATAGAAAGCTTCAAGGAGCAAATCTGCCGGCAATATTCACTTTCTAAATTTATACTTAGAGTAAAATATCAGGATTTGGATTTATATTCCATCGACACCAATCTGTATTATTCAAATCTGATATTTTATGTCAATGAGCTTATCCCGGGCGTACGTCATATTTTTCAGGACAGCACGGCGGATTTTGCCGACGGCACATTTACAATTCACTGTAAATATGGGATTCAAATGCTGAGTGCCACAAACTGTGAAGAGATGCTCAAAAGGCTGGTAAAATCACAGCTCGGCTGCAATGCCGACTTTGTTTTCCTTGACGAAAGCGATGACGAAGAGCTTGAAAGACTAAAGGCCGACACATTGAAAAAGCTCCCCAAAATTGAAGTTCCCCAAAAGAAAGAAAAGGAAGAAAAATCGGAAGATCAGCCCTCCGAAATAATTCTCGGCAAGCCAATAAAAGAAGATATAGTGCCAATAAGCGAAATCTCTCCCGACGAAACGGGCGATATTGTCATAAGGGGTATAGTAATGAATCCCGACTCCAGAGAGCTGAGAAACGAAAAAATACTTCTGACCTTTTTTATTGCCGACACAAAATCTGCCTATTCAGCCAAATGCTTTTTGACTCAAAAGCAGTATGCCGCCGTAAAAGGCAGACTGAAAGACGGAGCATGCATCAAAATTAAAGGCAAGGTGCAGTATGACAATTTCAAAAAAGAAAATACCATAATGGTAAATCATATCATGGAAGCAAAAATGCCCTCACGAAGTGACAACGCCAACGAAAAAAGAGTTGAGCTCCACATGCATACCAAAATGAGCCAGATGGATGCCATGACCGATGCCAAAACTCTCGTGAAGCAGGCAATAAAGTGGGGTCATAAGGCAATTGCCATAACCGACCACGGCAACGTGCAGGCATTTCCCGACGCTATGCATGCCGCCGAAAAAAGCGACCTTAAGGTAATTTACGGAATGGAATGTTATCTTATAAACGACTCTGCTACCATAGTATTTGGGAAAACAGATGCCGACATCGATTCGGAATTTGTTGTGTTTGATATAGAAACCACAGGCTTTAGCGCCGAAAATGACAGCATTATAGAAATAGGTGCGGTAAGAGTTAAAAACAGAGAAATCAAAGACACCTTCTCCACCTTTGTAAACCCCCACAGAGAAATCAGCAACACTATTACCGAGCTCACCGGAATTGATAATTCTATGGTTGAGGATGCTCCCGATGCCGCTGAGGCCGTAAAGTCATTTTTTGAGTTTGCCAAGGGCTCTGTGCTTGTGGCTCACAACGCTTCGTTTGATACCTCGTTTATGAAAAATGCCGCCAGACGACACAATCTCGACTATAGCTTTGCCTGTGTTGACACACTCGGCCTTGCCAGAGCAACAGTCAAAGGAATCAAAAATCACAAGCTTGCCACTTTGGTCAAGCACTTTGGCGTTACTCTCGAAAATCATCACCGTGCATGTGACGATGCCAAAGCAACTGCAGAAATTGCAATAAAGCTTTTTGGCATTGCAAAAGAGATGATACTTGGCGAAAGTTCTAATGAGAAGCTTTTGGTTTCGAGCTTCAACACAGCTCTTGCAGGTGATGTTGATTTTAAAGCGCAAAAGTATTATCATTGTATTATATTGGTTAAAGACCTCGTGGGTCTCAGAAACCTCTATGAGCTAACATCCAAATCGTGCCTTGAGTATTTTTATAAAAAACCGCTCATGCCAAAGAGCCTTATTCAATCCAAAAGAGAGGGACTTATTATAGGCTCTGCCTGCGAAGCGGGCGAGCTTTACAGAGAAATTCTCAAAAGCCCCTACAATCCCGACTACGAAGAAATAGAAAAAATAATAGAATTTTATGATTATCTGGAAATTCAACCGCTTGATAACAATGCTTTTCTTTTGGCAAACGGCACGTTATCAAGCAAAGAGGATCTCAAATACATCAACAAGCTGATTATTGAGCTTGGCAGAAAATACGGCAAGCTGACCGTTGCCACCGGTGACGTGCACTTTATGAATCCTGAGGACGAAATTTTCAGGCGTATTCTTATGGCGGGTCAGGGCTACAAGGATGCCGACAATCAACCGCCGCTGTATCTGAGAACAACAGAAGAAATGCTCAAAGAATTTGACTATCTCGGTGATAGCCTCGCCTATGAGGTGGTGGTGGAAAATCCAAACAAAATTGCCGAAATGACCGAAAAAATAAACCCGGTACCGCCCGACAAGGCTCCTCCGGTTATTGAGGGCTCCGATGATCTTTTGCGCAAGCTCACCTACGACAAGGCAATAAGCATATACGGCGAAAACATGCCTCAGCTTGTGCGCGACCGTATGGAGATAGAGCTGAACTCCATAATAAACAACGGCTATTCTGTGCTATATATCATTGCTCAAAAGCTCGTTGCAAAATCCCTTTCCGACGGCTATCTGGTTGGTTCGCGAGGATCGGTTGGCTCATCGTTTGTTGCCTTTTTGAGCGGTATTACAGAGGTAAATTCTTTGCCTCCCCACTATGTGTGCCCCGAATGTAAATACAGTGAATTTTTGTCGAGCGAGGATGTGGGCTCCGGCTACGACCTACCTCCCAAAAACTGTCCCAAATGCGGTGCGCCCATGATGGCCGACGGTCAGGATATTCCCTTTGAAACCTTCCTCGGCTTTTCGGGCAACAAAGAGCCCGATATCGACCTTAACTTCTCGGGCGACTATCAGCCTGTGGCTCACAAATATGTAGAAGAGCTTTTTGGCACGGGACATGTGTTCAGGGCGGGAACGGTTGGCACCATTGCCGAAAAAACCGCCTACGGATATGTAAAAAAATATTATGACGAACGCGGTCAGTATATATCTAATGCTCAGGCAGAGCGTCTGGTAAGAGGCTGCACCGGCGTTAAGAGAACAACCGGTCAGCATCCGGGCGGTATTATAGTTGTGCCCACAGAGCGCGATGTGCACGAGTTTTCTCCGATTCAGCACCCTGCCGATGATGTAAAGAGTGACATTATAACTCTCCACTTCGACTACCACTCCATAGACCAAAACCTGCTAAAGCTCGATATACTCGGTCACGACGATCCAACCGTTATCAGAATGCTTGAAGATTTAACGGGCATCGACCTTACCAAAATCCCTATGGGCGACCCCGAAACCATGAGTCTTTTCAGCAATACCAAGGCACTGGGGGTAGAGCCTGCTGATATCGAATCGGAGGTTGGTACCTATGCTGTGCCCGAATTTGGTACAAAGTTTGTCCGTCAGATGCTTCTCGACACCATGCCGACAACATTTTCGGAGCTGGTAAGAATATCGGGTCTGTCTCACGGTACAGACGTGTGGCTAAACAATGCTCAAGACCTTATCAAATCAGGCACCACAACACTTAGCAAGGCAATATGTACCCGTGATGATATCATGATTTATCTTATTCACCACAATCTGCCAAACGATATGGCGTTCAAGATTATGGAAAGTGTGCGTAAGGGAAAGGGGCTTACTCCGGATATGGAGGCGCTTATGAAAGAGCACGATGTGCCCGACTGGTACATACTTTCATGCAAAAAAATCAAATATATGTTCCCCAAGGCACATGCTGTTGCCTATGTAACCATGGCGTACCGCATAGCCTACTGCAAGGTTCATTATCCCTACGCATTTTACGCTACCTACTTTACCGTAAGAGCCGATGACTTTGACTTTACGCTCATGGGCGGCGGAAAACAAGCACTTTTGGAGAACAAGCGTGCTCTCGAAGCCAAGGGAAATGAAATGAGCGATAAAGAGAAAAACGTTGTTACAATCATGGAGGTATGCAACGAAATGTATGCAAGAGGAATTAAGTTTTTGCCCATAGATTTGTACAAATCGCACTCCTTTAGATTTATCCCCACAAATGAAGGTCTTATCCCTCCACTCAACGCATTGCCCGGTCTTGGCACCAACGCCGCGAAGGCAATTGTTGAAGCAAGAGACAAAGAAAGCTTTTCTTCGATTGAAGATTTGCAGCAGCGCTCCAAGGTTACCAAAACCGTAATTGAGGTAATGAAAACTGCGGGTGTGCTGGGTAATTTGCCCGAAAGCAGTCAGGTTACATTTTTTTAAAGTCGTATAAAGAATACCTCAAAAAGTATGGGGTTACTAAAAAAGGGAGCATTCTCAAATTTTCGAGAAATTGCTCCCTTTAATTTAACAATCATTTTTGGTATTATACTCTTTCATGGAAAGTACGTGAAATAACCTCTCTCTGCTGTTCTTTGGAAAGCCTGTGAAAGTTAACCGCATAGCCCGAAACTCTGATTGTGAGCATGGGGTATTTATCGGGGTTTTCGTAGGCTTCGATAAGCATTTCACGGTTGAGCACATTTACATTAAGATGCTGTGCGCCCTGATCAAAATAACCGTCGAGAATATTGACAAGATTTTCAACTCTCTGAGCGTTGTTTTTGCCGAGTGCCTCGGGTACAATGGAAAATGTGTTTGATACACCGTCCTGACACACTCCCTTATAGGGGATTTTGGCAACGGAATTGAGCGAGGCAAGGGCACCTGATTTGTCTCTGCCGTGCATGGGGTTTGCACCGGGGGCAAGAGGCTCTCCAACCTTTCTGCCGCAGGGAGTGGAGCCGGTCTTTTTGCCATACATCACGTTGCTTGTTATGGTGAGTGCCGAAAGCGTATGCTTAGCATCACGGTAGAGCTTATGCTTTTTGAGCTCGGTGATAAACTTTGTTACCACGTCAACAGCCAGTGTATCTACTCTGTCATCGTCATTACCATACTGCGGAAATTCGCCCACGGTTTCATAATCTACTGCTATACCGTCTTCGCTCCGTATGGGTCTTACCTTTGCATACTTAATAGCCGAGAGGCTGTCTGCTGCAACAGACAGACCTGCAATGCCAAATGCCATGAGCTTTTCGGGATCGGTATCGTGAAGTGCGAGCTGACTTGCTTCATAGGCATATTTATCGTGCATATAGTGGATAATGTTGTTTGCTTTAACATACATTCCGGCTACATATTCGAGCACCTTTTCGTAGTTTGCCCACACCTTATCAAAGCTGAGAACTTCGTCTGTTATGGGTTCTACTCCCGGAACAACATGAGCACCGGAAATTTCGTCTACACCGCCGTTAATAGCATAGAGCAGGCTCTTGGCAATGTTGCATCTTGCGCCGAAGAACTGCATCTGCTTGCCCACTCTCATTGCAGATACACAGCACGCAATTGCATAGTCATCACCATAAAGCGGACGCATAACCATATCGTTTTCGTATTGAATTGAGTCTGTTTGTATAGAAATATCGGCACAATATTGCTTAAACTGTTTGGGGAGATTTTCATCCCAGAGCACAGTGAGGTTGGGCTCAGGAGAAGTGCCCAGATTAATAAGGGTGTGCAAATATCTGAAAGAGTTTTTGGTAACAAGAGGGCGGCCGTCCAGGCTCATACCACCCACCGATTCGGTTACCCAGGTGGGATCACCGCCAAAGAGCTCGTTGTATTCGGGTGTCCTCAAATGTCTTACAAGGCGAAGCTTGATAATGAGCTGATCTATAAGCTCCTGCGCCTCAGCCTCTGTAATGATGCCTGCATCAAGATCCCTTTGAATATATATATCAAGGAAAGTAGAGGTTCTGCCGATGGAGGTTGCAGCACCGTTATTTTCCTTGATACCTGCAAGATATGCCATGTAGAGGTTCTGCACAGCTTCTTTTGCCGAAACAGCCGGCTTTCTGATATCAATGCCGTAGCTGTCTGCCATGCGCTCAATATCACCGAGGGCTCTTATCTGAGTTGATATTTCTTCTCGAAGCCTGATTACACTGTCGGTCATATCGCCATCAAGATTTTTGAGATCGCGCTTTTTTTCTTCAATAAGTCTCTGTGTACCGTAGAGAGATACTCTGCGGTAGTCGCCTATTATTCTGCCCCTGCCGTAGGCATCGGGAAGACCGGTGAGAAGTCCGGCTTTGCGGGCTGCTCTTACCTCTGAGGGATAGGCATCAAACACACCGTCATTGTGAGTTTTTCTGTATTGAGCAAAATGAGAATGTACATCCGCATCAAGCACATAGCCGTATTTGTCGAGGCACTGCTGTGCCATTCTCATGCCGCCGTAGAGGTTAACAATCCTTTTGAGGGGCTCATCTGTCTGCAATCCCACAATAACCTCATTTTCCTTATCTATGTAGCCGGGAAGAAAATTACAGATTCCCGAAACTCTCTTGGTTTCTACATCGAGCACGCCGCCTTTTTTGCGCTCTTCCATCAAAAGCTCAACACAGCGATTCCAAACCTTTTGCGTTTTTGCCGTAGGCTCTTCAAGAAAATCTCCGCTACCCTCATAGGGAGTGTAGTTATTCTGTATAAAATCACGAACATTTATTTCAGTTTGCCAAATACCGCCTACAAATTCTTTTCTCTCTTTCATACGTCTGTCCCCTCTCGTAGTTTGCCCAAATCATCGTTTGCTTGCACCGCCGGATTCTTATAATCTCCAAAATACTTTTGCCAAAGCTTTTCTGCTTTAGCCTTATCCATTTCTTCTGTATCGCCCAGTGCAGGTCTGATGCCGAGCTTGTGATATTTGTATTCACCCATACGGTGATAAGCAAGCAGCTCTACCGAGCTTGCAAAGGGGATATTTTTGTCTATATAAATTTTAAGATTTTTCATATATTCATCACTGTCGTTTATGCCGGGCACTACAACCTGGCGTACAACGGTTTCGGGTCTTATCCGTTTAAGTGCCTCCAAAAACCTTTGAGTCTCTTCCATTTTAGCTCTGCACATTTTTTCATAGCCTGCGCTGTCTATAGCCTTAACATCATATAGCACAAGATCACAAAGGCTTAATATTTCGTCATATCCGCCCACTCCCGCTCCCGCAGTATCAAGGCAGGTATGAATGTTATTCTTTTTGCAGAGAGAAAGCATATCCAAAAGAAAGTCCTTTTGAAGCAAAGGCTCACCGCCGGAAAAAGTAACTCCGCCGCCGCTGCGCTTGTAATATGGCTTGAAGCGAAGAAGCTTTTTTAATAGCACATCAGAAGCTATGAGCTCTCCTCCCTCCTTTGCCCAGCTATCGGGATTGTGGCAAAAAAGGCATCTGAGACTGCATCCCTGAAAAAAAACAACGGTTCTTACGCCGGGACCGTCAACCAGCCCCATGCTTTCTATCGAAAGAATACGCCCCTGAGCCATAGGTGACACCTCCCAATTTGTGACTTATTAAAGTATATATTGTTTTGTATATATTGTCAATGGCTGTTTTACACAAAATTTAGCAATTCGCCACAATATATTGTGGCATATTGTTTTTAAACGCACAATATGTGCAATTCGAATAATCTGTCAAATATCCCCAAAAAGTACTGTCAAGCTGCAGCTTTCGTTGATAAATAATACTAACAAAACACCGCCGCTTACCGTGTATAGAGTACCGTTTGACAAACCAAAATAAATACTGTATAATTTTGTAAATACAAATTAAAGGGGTTTTCTTGAGTGAAGAAAAAAATTCTTGTTGTTTATACAGGCGGAACAATATGTACGAGCATCAAAAACGGAAAAATGGACACAGACTCACATTCGGCAAAGGCTATAATTGAGCTGTACAAAAAATCGGACTCTCCGTACAAAGAATTTGTAGATTTTAAAACCGGAAAAATGTTTAATATACTTAGTGAAAATATGACCGTAGAAAAGTGGAATGAAATTATCGGATATTTCTTGGACATAATCCCCACTTTATCAAGCTATAGCGGAATAATTGTTGCGCACGGCACTGATACTCTTGCATATTCGGCGGCACTTTTTTCAATACTTCTAAAGGGAATTTCCATTCCTGTATTTTTTGTGTCGAGCAATTATTCCATTCTTTGCGAAAGCGGCATACCCAATTCAAAAGCCAACGGCATCGACAACTTCTGCGCTGCTGTCGAATGTATATGCATGAATGTTGAGCCGGGAGTATATGCCACCTACAAAAATCCCGAAGACGGCAGAATGTATCTGCACAAGGGAGCACATCTTACTCAGTGCAGAATATATGACGAAAACTTTTACAGCTATGATGCTCTTGACATAACCGACTTAAGCTATTCTTCTCTCAAAACGGTCAAAGAATATACCGCCCCCGATATAAGCGTTCTCCCGCTCAAATGGTTTGAATCAAAAAAGCTGACAGATTGTGTTTTGAAGGTCACACCCTATGTCGGTCTGAATTATGATATGTTTAGCCTGAAAAAAGTAAAAGCCGTTTTGCATGGTACTTATCATTCGGGTACTGCTTGCGTTGTCAAGTCGGCAGATAATCCCGGCTATATTCCCGATGCAGGTTCAATTCTGTATTTTTTTGAAAAATGTGCAAAGGCTAATATTCCGTTTTATCTTTCACCTGCCAAAACCGGTGAAGAGCAAACAGTATATGCCAGCGTTTTGTATATAGAAAGGCATGTATCAAACGGTCACAGGGTGAATTTTTGCTTTGGTCAAACCGACGAGCTGATGTATGCAAAGCTTCTTACGGCATATTCTTTGGATATGCATTCAAGCGAAATTGACAGTCTTTTAAATAATACGCAATAAAAAAAGTGTTTCAAGCTCCAAACGGCTCTTGAAACACTTTTTTATTAAAGTCAGATAGGATATTTAATTTCTACAGTCTTGCCAGTTGCAGCAGATTCTACAACAGCTCTGCACACACATACCGTACGTGCACCTTCACGCCCTGTTGTAACAAGAGGTTTACCCTCACGAACAGCCGCTATCATCTGTTCATGCTCTGCAGCAACATTGTGATTGTCTACCGAAACCCCAATGCAATGCTTGATAGTCTTTTCGCCCGATTCACCAAAGTAACCGCCTGCAAAACAATCTCTATCCTCTGTTTTTTCAAGGAATAACTGCATTTCGGTGCTGGTGTTGTCTACAATTATTGTTCCTTTTGTTCCGTACAAAACGGTTCTCATTGTGTAATTACGCTTACATCCGATAGATGTAAATACCTTACCGATAACATTGTTTGGAAATTTCAAAATTGCAATGGTTGTATCGGGTATGGGCCAGTCGGGAAGCATTTTGTGATTGCTGTAGGCTGTGGTCTCTGTAGGATCACCTGCAATCCAACGCAGAAGGTCGATAGCATGGCATGCACCTCCTATGATAGGCTCGCGGTCTTTGTCTACCCGCCAGTCATCGACACCTCTTGAGAGTGAATAGTCATGAGCATATTCACTCTCTACAAAATAGAGCTCACCAATAAGACCCGAATCAACAATTTCTTTAGCCTTTACAAAGCCCGGAGCGCATCGGCAAACCTGACCAACCATAAGAAGCTTGCCGGTTTCGTCGGCTGTCTTTACCATTTCTTCACATTCTTCAACAAAAAGTGACATAGGCTTTTCGCATATTACATGTCTGCCGGATTTGAGTGCTGCTATGGTCACGGGGGCATGAGCCTTGTCGGAGGTTGCAACCGCTACAATATCTATTTCTTCTTTTTCAAGCATTTCGTTGTAATCGGTATAACAATTTGCATCGTAAAGCTTATACTGAGCCTTTCTTTCTTCGCACTTTTCCATATGTACATCACAAAGTGCCACAACCTTTACACCGCTTATGAGAGAGAGTGCATGCAAATGTGAATTTCCAAAGCTTCCGCACCCTACTATCGCATATTTAAGTGTTTTTTCCATTAAAAATCATCCTTTCAATTGTTATATATTATTATCGTTCCGGGATTGGCATAGGCGCTGAACATCAGCACTTTTGAAAAGTCCGTCTCAGAACTGCAATAATCTATTATATCTGTTGTAGATGCTAAACAAACCTTTGGTTTTCCGTTTTCTACACTGTAGCTGTAAATATCATATGAGCCTGCTGCTATAGATTCCATTTCGTCCATGGTAAGCCTTATTCCCGAAGATGAAAGAGAATCCTGAGTGAGTCTTACAATGCCGTCTTGCATTGAATATACATTTGCCTTAAGCATACGGTCGCTGCTTGTAAGATTGGAACCTACAGCCATATTGCTTTTGATATATTCATTTTCTCTTTCGTAATAAAGCTCAATTTCATTCACTCTGCCCGTTATATTGTCAAATGCCAATTTAACCACATCGCCGCAAACAAGGTTATGAGTCTTGGTTGAATCAGAAATTGACTGCAGGTTATCAATAACTGCTTCATCCTTTGTCAGATACGAAACCCATCTGCCGTCACTGTAGCCGTATATGCGGGCGGTGTTGCTGCCGTCTTCGTCTACTACGCGGCTTATGCCTTCTATGAGAAATACAGGTGTCGATGACTCAATTGCCGAAACATTGCCCACCATTACAACGGCATCGGCCATATGTCCGCCTGCTTTTACGCAATAGGCATCTACATTGTATTTCCGGTCGTGAATAAATGCAGATTTATTATAAACCGAATACCTCTCTTCGTCTGATTTATCCTCCGGAATCACAAACACAGCCGTTCCGGCAGATATGGGTACCTTGGCACCAAGAACAGACTGATATCCGTTGTAAATCAGCGATGAACCGGAATACATTAATTCCAAGGTATCATCAAAGTCGCCGTCTGTTACCTTTATGGTATCTATGGATTTTACTTCACCTTTTGTAAGGTAAAATCTTATAATCTGCGGATTTATCTCTCCGTTTGCAGAAAGCAGGGCTATTGCATCCTTGCTGTTTAGGCTGACTCCGTCACCGATAAATTTGTCTGCAACCCTGAAGGCAGTCAACTCATTATCCTCGGTTAAAAGCTTAACATATGTAGTACCGTCAAGCTCCTTTGAGGTGTATGCATCCATAAAATAAGCAAGCTTATAGGAGCTCTGATAAGGCTTGTATGCCGCAATATCCCCATTTATATCCAATACAAAAAGACCTGTCTGACCCAGTGAAAAGCTATGATGCGAGGCAAGATTTGCTGCAATACAATAGGCATTTCCGTCTATCACAACCGATGCATCTGCAGAATTAATTGCTTCGACAGTGCCCTCTGTTTCTGTGTTGGAATATATTATTGAAGTAATAAGACCGTCATTGCTTTTGACAACAGAAATAACATCATACTGCGAAAGCTCTTCAAACTCCATATTGTTGCCCAACTGGTCTTTGAAAACAAGATTGTCGGTATTTGCAACCTTGAAAGTGCCGGCGCCATACATATCATATACAATTTTTTCGGCGGCATTGACCGATTTTACAACATAGTTCTGTATATGACTTATGGAAACTATGTCTACAACACCGTCTGCACCTGCATCAATAAAATCTATACTTGTGCCGCTGCGAGTAAAGTCGTCTGCCGAATATCCGGAATGAAGCCTGCCGTTATAAACAATATCCGTTTCGACATCGAGTCGAATCCTCTTTTCTTTGTCTCCGTCATAATATGTGACGGTATTATTTTCAAGCTTTATTATATCTTTGGATTTTACTGTTATTTTTTTATTATCTTCGGCTCCGGATTTAACTGCCGTAACAGCTTTGGAGTCGATATTATAATAGAACGTCACATCAAATCCGAAATATTCATCAAAGCTTTTGCCTGAAGATATTTTATATATTGTATTGCCGATAAGAATATCATTGCTGCCGATAGGCTCTACATCGAGTGCCTGCTTGCCGTATATACCGTTTACTCTGCCGGTATATGTCTCAAGGCGGTGATAAATGCTCAGGATAGTTTTGTCGGCATCTGTGCTGAGAGACACACTGCCATTGCCTATTGCGGCATATTCGAGCATCTTTACATCAAGAGCATTGGCAAGAATTACTACAACATCTCCGGACTTTGCATCACCGTTATAATCGCCTATTGAAATGCCGTCTGTAATATCTGCTCCGGATGCCGCCGCGATATAACCGTAGGGATAGCCGCCGTATGCAGCTGCAAGCTCATCATATCCAAGAACAGACATAATGACCTTAATCACCTGAGCATAGGTGACAACACCCTCAGGATTGAAATTTCCATAGCCGTCTCCCGTCATAATGCCGTATTTGCTTACCGCAAGAATAGAAGCATAATTGCTGTCATATTCTTTCACATCAGTAAACTGAGATTTGGACAAAGCTCCGCCTGCGATTTTATCAATGCCCATATAAGAGCAAATAAGTGACGCAAAATCACCGCGCTTCATTGATTTGTTTGGTTTAAAATCGTCCAAAAATTTTGGAGGCAGCAGCTCAAGATCATTAAGGAGCAAAAGCTCCTCTTCACAAGCTATGCCTTTTAATTTTTCAGGAAGAGCAGCAACGGCAGTCACACTGCACAAAACAGCTATTGCAGCCAAAAATGATATTATCTTTTTAAGCACTTTAACCTACTCCTCCTTTGTCACAATTTCGTATATAACCTTTGTCGCCTGAGCTCGTGTTGCTTTGCCCAAAGGAGCAAAGCTGCCGTCTTCAAATCCGTTTATCACTCCGGCTTTTGCCATTGTCATTACAGCATTGTAGGCATAGTCAGATACATAAGCTTCATCGGTAAATGACGCATCTTTCATCTCAGAAAGAGTAATACCTCCGACTTTTGCTGCCCTAAAAAGCATAGATGCCATATCCTGCCGCGTGATGTGCATGCCAATGCCAAAGCTTTTATCGGAAACTCCGTTTACAATTCCAAGCTTTGCTGCAGTGGCAATGTAGGGGAAGCTCCAATGAGCACTTGATACATCTGCAAAATCTGCCGATGCTGACGAATCAACCTCAAAGAATGCGCACACCAAAAGCTTAACAAATTCTTCTCTTGTGATATTGTTGTCAGGTGCAAACAATGTATCTGACACACCGTGTACTATATTCATGTCTCTGAGTGTGTAAATTGCCTCCTGTGCCCAGGGAACAGTGTATATATCGGTGAATATTTTTTTATTGTTTGTGCTGTCGGAGGGTGCAGACGGAGGCTGCGCCGTAAAGGTCGGGTCAACCTCTACATTGACAGATGAGCCCTTGGTGGGTGCGGGGGAAACCGAACCGCCGGTGCCCGAGGGCTTGCCGTTATCTTTGTTTGCGTTCTTTACTTCGGCATGAAGCGCCTTGCAAAGCTCCTGTGGAGTAGCATAGCTGCCTTTCATTATGGCTATATTAACATTCTTTTTGCCGCTGAGTTTATAATAATCTTCAAAATCTTCATCAAGCCACTCCTCGGAGATACGAAGAATGTCTTCAACATTGAGATAATTGTCTGCATTCTTTACAGAATGAAGAAATATCTTGCTGCAAAGCTCCTCTGTATAGCTTTTGACAGACGAAAGTGAAGATTTTGACAAAGCATCATAGAGCTGCCCCTTTTCAGAAGCCGAAAAATAGGTTTCATATAGGGTATATATCTCACAGCATGCCTTTAGAGAATCGCTGTATTTGTCGAAAGCATCCGAAACCTCGGAGGCGTCACTGCCGTTTTTGATAAGCTGAGCGGTAATGCCGCATTCAAATGCAGCCTTAAGCTCCCGTATGCTGTTACAATCCTTGCCTGCAAAATCAATAAGCGCAAGCCTTTGTGCTTCTTCCCAGGTCTGTATGTCTTCAAGGTTAAGACCCAGAATATCGGCATTTGTCTCTATGAGCTCTAGCCTTTTTGCAGCTGTGGCATCTTCTGCACAGTAAAGTGCAATAAAATTTGCTTCAAAGTCCGGTGATATATAGTTAAATGCATCGTTATACATTACAGCATCGGCACCGTCGGCTTTCAATCTTACGCTGTATTTACCCGATTCACTGCCAAGCCTGTAGGAAAAAGTGATTTTGCCGTTTGCATCGGCACTAACCTCCCTCACATAGCTGTATACTGCGGCTATATTTTCGGGAGTGAGCGAGGGGATATCCGCCTCGCTCTTTCCCGGCTTGAATACTTCTACCGCGACCTTTTTGTTTGCCGCATTTTCAAGCCAAGCACTAACCGTGACACATGATGTGCCGTCATCTATATCCGTCAGGATATCGGCAGATGCCGAACCGAAAAAGCAAAAAGCTGTTATGCAGATGATTAAAAATATTAGAATCAGCTTTTTCATTTTGGTCTCCTTTCAAAATGTACTGCAATACTCGTTATCTGAGAGCAGGAACGGTCTTGACAGGAACAAGCGAACCGTCAAAGAGGAAGGCACGAACCTCATAATTTTCATAATCGGAGGGAAGGGTTACCCTTGCGGTAAAGTCTTTGCCAAAGCCTTCGGGCTTTATGGGTATTACATCAATTTCTACCATCTTTTTGGTCTCCTTAGAATAGCTTGCCAAGAAAAGATTCAGAACATTTTTGCCATATATCTGTCCGCTGACAGATGCCGTGATTTCGCCTGCCGAAAGTGCATCTGCAGAATATGAAATGTCGGATATATCGTAGTAATTCCACGAAGCTGCCGCAGTCTGTTCAAGGCTAACGTTGTCGATGCTATAAGAGGTTGTTCCTTCTGTAAGATCCGGGTCTACAACAAAATTGAGTCTCCAAAGGCCGGAATTTGCATTACCTATACCCCATGCACCGTAGGTGTTGTCACCGTCTTTTACAGAAAGATAAATCTGACCGGAAGCGGGGTTAAAAACAGCCTCAAAATCATACCATGTGTTGAGCTCATAGGTGAAATTTGGAATTTGATTAGATTCATTGTTAGATTGACCAACATATACTCTTTTGTCTTTTTCGAAGAATATATATGATGTTTCTCCTCCGTTTCCGCGGAGAAATATTGTTTTGTCATTATTAGCATCCGCAATGTTTATTGAGAAATTAAGCTTGTATCCGCTGTTTGTGTCATTCATTGCCGCAAATTCATGATAAAATTCGGTGTAATGCTCGGCACCTGCAGTTATGTTTACATATTGATTACCACCTTCATTTATAACCTTAACGGAGGTTCCTTTTTCAGCATTACCAACTGCTTTCCAACCGTTTGTTAAAGTGCCGGTAAGCTCCTGATTGGGAGTGAAGCCCGAGAAGGTTTCATTGTCGATCAAAACAATTGTTTCTTCATATTCCGATACAGGATCAATTTCGCGCAGTTTCACATCGTCAATGTTCCATGCTGTGCCGCTGCCGGAGGGTTGAACAAAGTTTACACGCCAAAGACCCGAAGTCTGGGCACTGCCGTAGCCCTGAGCCTTGTAGGAATTAAGACCGTCGGAAACCGTAACATTAACATAGCCATTAACCGGGTTAAAATTGATTGACACATCATACCATTTGTTTTCCTCATAGGTAAAGCCGCGAACTACATTTGAGCCTGCCATAACCTTGCCGCCATTGGTAAAAGTAACATAATACAATTCTCCACTGCCACGAAACATTATTTTTCTTTCGCTTTTACCTTCAAACATGGTGCGGAAGCTATAGTTAACGCAGTTTACATATCTGTTGTTGCCATTGGTAGCAAAGTCGTTATAAAATTCTGCCACCCTCGTGCCCGGGATATAGCGGACAAAGTTGTTGCCGTCTTTTGTTACTACTGTTGCCGAGCTGCCTGTACCACCGTTTGCCGCAAATTTCCAGCCGGCTGTAGCACTTGTAGTAAAGGCAGTGTCTGCCTCAACATTTTGAAAATTCGATTCGATTATATTTTCTGTAGATATAGGTTCTTTAATTTCGGGGATTTTGATTATTTCAACATCATCAATACCCCATTCCGAGGGTGCGGCTGTACTTCCGGGACGTGTAATAAAGTCTAATCTCCAAAGTCCGGTGTTATTTGCAGCACCGTATCCGCTGCAGGTATAAACTGTGCCGTCTGTATCTGTAATTGCAAATACTATATAGCCCTTAATTGGATTGAAATCAATTGTAAAATCATACCACACATCATCTGCATAGGTGAATTTATCCATTATTTTGTCGCCAACTGTTACTGTTCTGTCGGTATTAAAATACATATAGTAGCTTTCGCTGCTGCCTCTGAAAATGACACCTCTTCTGAGGTAGTTGTCGTGGAAAATTGTTTTGCCGCTTACTCTTATGCTCTTTACAACAGAATCGTCAATCGCAGAAAAATCGTTTACTAACTCGTTGTACCCTCCTGCTGTAATGAGCTTGACATATTTGTTGCGGTTTGCCTCCTGAGCAATCACGCCGCTTTCGGATGAGCCCTGTCTTCTCCAACCGTTGTAAAAATTATCTAAGTTCTGTAATTCCTTACCCGCTTCTACCGATTCAAAATCACTTAAGGGTACAATCACATCATCCTCTGCAGCAAATACTGCGGGAACTGCTGTGGCAAGGATTGCCAATGTACAAATTACTGCCAATAACTTTTTCATCATACTAACCGTCTCCTTTTTAGTTTAAAATTTTTGACATACCGAGAATTTTCATGCCGTCAAATCCGTCCCACATATATGCAATAAGCTCATATTCGTCATCTTTTTCGGGAACGGAAAGAGAACATTGGAGGCTCTCGGAGCTTCCCTCTGAAATACTGCAGGCATCAAAGGTGATGCCAAGCATTTCGCCTGTGGATTTGCTATATAATGCTAAAACAAGAGTTGCATTGGTCAGTTCATCGGATTGCGAAGTGATAGTGGCGGATACGCCTGTATTGCCGCTTGAGATACTCTGTTTTGAAAATTCAAAATCCGATATGGTCCATTTGCTGACGCTAAAATATCCGCTTGCGGCACTGAGAACCGTGCCGTCTTCACAAACAAGGTCGGTTATTTCTACAAAATAGCCACTGTCATATTCACTCGCGTCAAATGTAACCAATATTTTGCTGCCGTTTTTTTCTTTGCTGAGAACCTTTGATTTATCTCCGTTGATTTTGACTATTGCTGCGGCAACAGCATCAGCACTGAAATCACCGTCTATTTCAACAGATATAGTGGTCTCGCCGGCGGATATTTTGCCGAGTGCCGGCTCAAAGCCTTTGATTACGGCAACTTTAGATGCAAAGATATCTATATTGTCAAGATACACAGTCGAGGCTCTGCCACCCCCTTGCGGAAAGTAAAAATCAATACCGTTTAGCACTCTTACATCGCCCGGAATGGTGCCCGTTCCCTCCAAAGTATCCTCATCGCTCACAAAGCTTACGGTGTAGGTTTGAGATGGAATATCAAGAGTCAGGGTTACATGATACCATTTGTCCGCCAAAAGTGCTCCCGCTTGGGCTCCGCTCAAGGTTACCGCACCCGAGGAGGACACCGCTATGGGGAAGTTGTCTCGCGTAAGCGCGCCGCCGGAGTTTTTTCCGCGAAGACCAAAGGTGATGAATGAAGATGGTTGCATTCGAAAATCAAACTCAGCAATTATCTCATTGTCAGATTTGTTGCCAAAGCCATATATTACCTGATAGTGAGTGGTGCCGTTGGATGACAGCTCAAGAGCTTTTCCGTATCCTTCAAACTCTTTAACGCCGGCAAGGGTAGCCCCCTCGGCTTTATTCTGAAGTGTCCATCCGGTGGGTCCGGTCTGACCGTTGCCCGAGGGGACAAAGTCTTCAAAATCGGCAATGCCTTCACCTTTGGCATATTCCTTGGCATCATAGCTGAGCGCATATGACCAACAATTGTCAATATAGGCTGCAGCTTCGCCCTCGGCTGTACCCCACGAAACAAGATTTACTCGCCATATGCCGCTGATTCCTTTGGTAGAGCACTGAGACTCTGCAATATACTGCGTTTGTCCGTCATCGCATTTTGCTCTCACAAAGCCTGTAACCATATTGTATTCAACAACAAAATCATACCATTTATCTACAGAAAGTGTACACAGCGCAGTGCCGCATAACGTAGCCTCGCCGCTGTTGCTGATTTCCATTATAGGAAATTCGGCACTGTCGCATCTCAAAAAGTAATTTCTTTTGGTCTTGAGGTCACAAAGCTTGAGAGAAAATCCCGTTATAACGGTTTTAATAGATGCATCGGTCTTTGCCGTATTTACAAAGAGCTCCTGCATGGCACCCTTGGAAGAAACAAGAACCGCGCTGTTGCCTCGGTCGGTTTGTTCAATGGGTGCAAACGTTGCCGCACCCTGTGCAGACCAGGGTGAATCCGTCCTGCCGATATAACTCTCAAAATTGTCATAGGGTATGAGATTCACAGAGCTTTCATCAGCAAAAACTTTAACTGCAAATATAAATGTCAATGCAAAGAGAGCCGACAGAATGGCTTTAATCTTCAATTTAATCTCCTCCTTATTTCCAGTTTTTAATACTTATTATATCTGACTGATTATGAGTATAATCAGCAGGCATAAACACTACTGCAAATGTCACATCTTCAACATCTTTCATATTTACCGCAAGCTTTCTAAAGCCTGCATTTTTGTTTTGCTCATCGTTCTGAGGCGAGGTTTTCAGCGGTGATGCATCCATAACCGAGAATGTGCCGCCGGAAATAATCTCGGCTTTGATAGATTTGCCGTTTCGGGTAAGTATGGCGGTTTTGCCGTCATCAGACAGCTTGACAGACGCCTCAGTGTGCATAAACCACCATATATCGCTCGGATTGGGGCACTTTATTTCGTCTTGAACGAGCACCACAGATTTGTCTTCGGTAAGTCTTATTCCTCTTATTGCAGATGAGGCATCGGGGCTGTAGGCATCGGTCATATCACATACTGCAAAGCTGTCGGTATCGCTTGTATAAAAGCGGTCTATCACAGCAGAAGCGTTTGTGCGCTGGTCGGGATCGGCATCGGGATTTATCACCGGAACGTTGTGTCCCTCTGCTCTGTTGCGATATAGATTCCACACAGAATCCGGGATATTGTAGTTTTCACTACCCAAATCACATACAAAACGCTGACCAAGCATATCGAGCACAAAGCTGCCTATATCAAGATGAGCATGAGGCACAAAGTTTTCTCCTGCGCAAAAGCCCACAAAAGTATCGTTTGTATCGTAGCCCGAACGCAGACTCACTGCCTCTGTATCACGAAAATACCAATCCTCGGGCAATTGGATTGTACTTTCTTCAAAATCACCGTGATAGC
>JAEDEG010000114.1 GCA_016293435.1 Clostridia bacterium | reverse complement strand
GTTTCTCACTCACTTTACAAAAGTATAAGTATAAAGTATATTTATGTATTGAAAAACCTATGTGGTAATGATAACATATAATTAATAATTAATCAATAGGAAAGGGGTAATTTTTTAATGAATGTACTTGCAATCGGATGTCATCCCGACGATATGGAAATAAACTGTGCCGGTACACTCGCAAAGTGTGTAAAAAGAGGCGACAACGTTACTGTGTGTCACGTTGCAAACGGCGATTTGGGTCATGCAATTATCGAGCCGCCCGAGCTTCGCAAAATCCGCATCGGCGAGGCAAAAAATGCGGGTGCACTTGCAGGCATTAAGGTTGTAACCTGCGATATCGGTGACTGTATGGTTTATGAAGGCAGTAAAGAGCAGCGCGATAAGGTGGTTGATATTATCAGAGAAGCCGATCCCGATTTTATCATCACCCACGCACCCACCGACTACATGCCCGATCATGTGGCAGTGTCGCGTCTTGTTTTTGACGCTTCCTTTGCAGCAAGCGTGCCTCACTACAAAACATCTGTAGATGCTGTTTCCAAGGTTACTCCCATTTATTATATGGACAACCTTGCCGGTCTCGGTTTTGAACCTACCCATTTTGTTGATGTGTCAAACGAAATTGATTTAAAAATCGAAATGCTCGAATGTCACGAAAGTCAGCTCAAATGGATGAGAGACCATGACCATATTGATTTTGCGGATTTTGTAAGAACCTGTGCAAAGTACAGAGGCTTTCAGTCTAACTGTGCATATGCCGAAGCATTCAGCGAATGTTTGGTATATCCCAAAGTTCAGGCTCAAAGGCTTTTGCCGTAGTTATAACTAAATTAAGATGTCCCCCGCCTCTATAGGCGGCGGGTGACATTTAATTTTTTCAGTGGGAGTTCAATCTCCCACTGAAAACGTTGAATGACGCGGCTTTGCCGCTTATTGAAAATTATTTAATTAATATATTCAAGGAGGAATTTTATCATGGATTTCATGGATACCGTTAAAGGCTCACTTTTGGAGGGCTTTTATCCCGAAGGATGGGACATGGCAAAAATCGACAAATGCTGTGACCCCGCAAACAAAGTAGAAGACAGGCAGGATTTTTGGCACAAGGATTTTCAACCCGTAAGATGTGAAAATATCTATGAGTTTGATACATATATGGGTCACGAAATTGCCATCCAAATCAAAAACGCAAAAGACAGAGGCGAAAAGCTTGCTCTCATTTTACCTGTTGGTCCCATGGGTATGTACAAATGGGCTGTATACTTCCTCAAAGCATGGAATGTAAAATGTGACCATGTATACACCTTCAACATGGACGAATGGGCAGACTCAGAGGGCAACACCCTTGCTCCCGACGATCCGGCTGCATTTCAGAATGCTATGAAGCAGGCTCTGTTTAATCCCCTTGGCGAACTCACCGTTCCCGAAAACCAAAGAAACTTTGCTACCAAAGAAAATCTTCCCACATATGCCGAAAAAATTGCTAAGCTCAAAGCAGAAGGTGCTAAGCTCGGCCTTGTATTCGGCATAGGCAGAATGTGTCACATTGCCTTTTGGGAGCCTCATTTTGCAGCAGAATACGCAACAGTAGACGAGTGGAAAGCTCAAACACATCGCATCGGTGCAAAGCTTCACCCCCTCACAATTGAGCAGAATGCTATCACAAGCTTTAAGTCGAGAACAACTCTTGTTCCCTGCAGAGCCAACACAATCGGACCCGGTCTCTTCCTTCAGGCTGATTTCACCATTGGCGGATGTGACGGTGCTCTCGGCAGAGGTATGCAGTGGCAGGGTATGAGCTTCTGGATGACTCTTCGTTACGGCCCCGATATGTGGATTACTTCCAGTTTTATTCCCACACTCCCCGGCAAGCTTTTCTATCTTGCTGAGCTCGAAGGTCCGCTCGTGGCTGAATGTAACTAATTATTTATACCAAAAAACTCCGAATGTTTTTTTCGCCTTCGGAGTTTTTTGTCGTATATTTTATATAATTATTCAACTTTGGGCAGCTTTGATGTGGTCGCTCTGATATCTTCGTCAGAGGGAATGTAATCAGTCATTTTGCCGTCGTGGAATTTTTCGTATGCAACCATATCAAAATAACCGGTTCCGGTAAGACCAAAAACAATAGTTTTTTCTTCTCCGGTTTCTTTGCATTTTAACGCTTCATCGATAGCGACTTTAATTGCATGGCTGCTTTCGGGAGCGGGGAGTATGCCTTCAACTCTGGCAAAGCTTTCTGCTGCTTTAAACACATCGGTCTGCTTAACGGAGGTTGCCTCCATGAGACCCTGGTGATAAAGCTCTGAGAGGGTAGAGCTCATTCCGTGATATCTCAAACCGCCTGCGTGGTTGGGAGCGGGGATAAATCCGCTTCCGAGGGTGTACATTTTTGCAAGAGGACACACCATGCCTGTATCACAAAAATCATATGCATAGGTACCTCTTGTAAGGCTGGGGCAAGATGCAGGCTCAACTGCAATGATACGGTAGTCGGCCTCGCCTCTGAGCTTTTCGCCCATAAAAGGTGCAATCAAGCCGCCCAGATTGGAGCCGCCGCCTGCACAGCCTATGATTATATCCGGCTTTATGCCGTATTTGTCGAGTGCAGCCTTTGTTTCAAGTCCTATAATTGACTGATGCAAAAGCACCTGATTGAGCACGCTTCCCAGTACATAACGGTATCCCTCACGGGTTGTGGCTGCCTCCACCGCTTCGGATATTGCACAGCCGAGGCTGCCTGTTGTTCCGGGGAACTGAGCCAGAATTTTTTTGCCCACCTCGGTTTCGGTAGAGGGTGAGGGGGTAACCGATGCTCCGTAGGTTCTCATAACCTCTCTGCGAAACGGCTTTTGTTCATACGATACCTTAACCATATATACCTTGCAGTCAAGATCAAAGTACGAGCATGCCATCGATAATGCAGTGCCCCACTGGCCTGCTCCGGTTTCGGTGGTTACGCCTTTGAGCCCCTGCTTTTTGGCATAATAGGCCTGAGCTATGGCAGAATTAAGCTTGTGGCTGCCGCTTGTGTTGTTGCCTTCAAATTTGTAATATATCTTTGCCGGGGTATCAAGCTTTTCTTCAAGACAATATGCTCTTACCAGGGGTGCCGGGCGATACATTTTATAAAAGCTTCTGATTTCTTCCGGTATTTCAAAATATGCGGTTGTGTCGTCAAGCTCCTGACGCACAAGCTCTTCGCAAAATACTCCCGACAGCTCTTGAGCACTCATGGGCTGCATGGTGCCGGGGTTAAGAAGCGGAGCCGGCTTATTTTTCATGTCAGCACGCATATTATACCAAGCTGTCGGCATTTCCTTTTCTTCAAGATAAATTTTGTACGGAATTTTGTTTTCTTTCATTGTTTTGTTTCTCCTTTCATTTTGTTAAAATAATGCTGTTTGTGCTGCCTGATATAATATGACACCATTCGCATGATTACACCTCTTTTCTGTATTACAACAAAAAAACCCCCGATTTGTATACAAATACAAATCAAGGGCGAAAATCCATTTTCCGCGGTGCCACCTTGGTTCAAGCTTTTGACAGCTCCTTTGCGAGATACCAACATATCTCCGACTTCTAACGCGAGTCCTACGTCAGCGCATTTAACGCTACCCTCAGCAGTCCATATTATTCAAAGAGCCTTTGCGGAACTCACACCGTAATCCGCTCGCTCAAAAAGACCTGCTCTGATTTTTTTCTGCCTCATAGGTTTGTTGTAATATTAAATTATGCTCAGTATAACACCATTTTTACGCTTTGTCAACAAGTAAAAATACAATTTTATAATTTTTTACATCATGCATAAAAATAAGGCTTTGTCATACATAAGATTTATATTTTATGCTAAAATCGGCACTCAGTCTGGGCTTTGCAGCGGACGAAAAAATTCCGCTTTTTTGTATTATACAAATAAACTGATATATTTCTGAATAGATATATAATAATACAATTCATATTATGGGAGGAATTTGTTTGCATAGTTATCCTTATTTTGACACTCACTGTGACACATTATCCAAAATCCTCGGCGGCAATATACGCCTTACCGATTCATCTCTTATGGTAAACCTAAATCACATGAAAAGGTACAAAGCTTGCGTTCAGGTTTTTGCTCTATTTTGTGACGGTAATCTCTCTGTGGATGATGCCGTAAAGGCCTTTGAACTGTTCCGCCGCGAATGTGATTATTACGGCAGATACATTTCATTTCAATCCACAGCACTCGGTATCAGGAGAGCCGTCGCACGCCATCGTGGGGTTGCTCTTACGGCAATTGAGGGGCTTGGTAACCTCAAAGGCTTTACAACGTCTGCAATAGACAGGCTTCATAAGCTCGGTGTGCGCTTTGTAAGTCTCGGATGGAACAATGACAACCTTCTTTGCGGGGGCTCCGACAACAACCGCATAGGGCTCACACCGCTTGGCAAAAGATGTATACAAGAGATTGAAAAACGAAAAATGATTCTCGACGTGTCGCATATGTCAGACAAGGCTTTTTTTGAAGCTGCACAGTGCTGGTCGCTTCCTCTTTGCGCAACTCATTCATCAAGCAGAGCCGTATGCCCCAACCGCCGCAATCTCACCGATGAACAGTTCCTTACAATTTGCAAAAGCAATGGTGTGTGCGGCATCAATTTTTATCCGCCTCATATCGGCAACGAAAAATCCGGCATAAATGAGATTATAAAGCACATTGAACATTTTCTGTCGCTTGGCGGTGAGAACCATATCGGTATCGGTGCCGATTTTGACGGCATAGATATTGTTCCCTCAGACATCCCAAATCAAGGCATGGTATACAAGCTTTTTGATTCTCTTTTGTCACTTAATTACAAAGAAAGTATCATAAATAAAATTGCTTTTTATAATTTTTATAATCTTATGGGAAGATTTGAACTTTGTGATTAAAAAACTTGCATTTTTTTGCGTGATATGGTAGAATATTATTAAATTATGAAATTTTGGATAAAACGTAATTCAAAACGGAGGATATTACAATGGAATTTTCCAAGAAATTCGAATCTATTGCACCATCACCCACACTTGCAATAGATGCTAAGTTTAAGCAGATGAAAGCGGACGGTCTCAATGTTGTTGGTTTCGGCGCAGGTGAACCTGATTTTGATACCCCCGACCATATAAAGCAGGCGGCAATAGATGCCATAATGAGCGGCAAAACAAAATACACTCCCGCTTCGGGTACTTTGGCTCTCAAGCAGGCTATCTGCGATAAGTTTGAAAGAGACAACGGCCTTAGCTACAAGAGCGAAAATATCGTTGTATCAAACGGAGCAAAGCATTCACTTATCAATGTGTTTGGTGCAATTTTAAATCCCGGTGATGAGGTTATTATCCCATCTCCTTATTGGGTAAGCTATCCCGAAATGGTAAAATATAACGATGGTGTGCCCGTGATTATTCCCACTCTCGAAAAGAACGATTTCAAGTTTTCTCCCGAGCAGTTTGAGGCGGCCATTACGCCCAAAACCCGTGCAATTGTGCTCAACTCTCCCTGCAACCCCACCGGTACGGTGTATGCCGAGCCTGAGCTCAGAGCCATTGCAGATATTGCTGTGAGCCACAACATATATGTTGTGTCCGACGAAATTTATGAGCACCTCGTGTATGGCGGTGCAAAGCACACAAGCATTGCTTCATTTAATGATAAGATAAAAGATCTCACCATTATTGTAAACGGCGTGTCCAAAACCTATGCAATGACCGGCTGGAGAATAGGCTTTACAGCATCAAACGCCAAAATCGCAAAGCTCATGGGCAACGTGCAGAGCCACACAACCTCTAATCCCAACTCCATAGCTCAGGAGGCTGCAATTGCCGCACTAAACGGTCCAAAGGATGAGCTCGAAAAGATGATTGCAGAGTTTGACAAACGAAGAAAATATATGGTTGAACGCATAAATAGCATAGAGGGCGTTTCGTGCAGAGCTCCTCAGGGCGCGTTTTATGTAATGATGAATATAGAAAAGCTCATCGGCAAAACAATTTGCGGCAAAAAGATAGAATCGGCCGACGATTTCTCTGAGATTTTCCTCTCCGAGCAGCTGGTTGCGGTTGTGTCGGGCGTGGGCTTTGAGGCACCGGCATTTGTAAGATGGTCCTATGCCACAAGCATGGACAATATCAAAGAGGGAATCGACCGCCTCGAAAAGCTTTTGAAAAACGCAGATTAAGCAGAATGAAAATAAATGTGTCAGACGTCAGTAAGGCTGTTTCTTGCTGACGTCTGATTTTTATCAATCAGATATGTTTACAATCAGATTAATTTGTGGTAAAATAGTTGCATAATGCAATAAAATCATATTTTTTGGAGGGTTAATATCTTGAAAAAAACAATCTGCCTTATAATAAGTCTTGTGTTGCTGTTTTCATGTATAAATTCCGCATTTGCAGATTCTGATGCAATCAGACAGCACATGCAGTCCAATTATTCAAAAGCACTGACCTTGTCAAAAAGGCCAAATTTTAACGGATATTGTGCAGCTTGTGTGGCATATCAGCTCATGGCATTTGGAATTGTCAATAAATATGTTATCGGTCACGGTAAAGATTCTTTCGACAACTATTCGGCAATGAATCCCACAAGCGGCGGCTGGTATACACGCAGCTATCCTGCACACACATATTCAATGAAATATGTGCTCGAGTCTGTAAACACTTTCTCCTTTGGTCAATCATACTATCCGATAGTGTTTGGATTTACCAAGGGAACAGCATCTTCTGCCGGCCAGACCTACGGCCATACACTTATGGTTTACGCTGTCAGAGGCGGAACGGTGTATTTTACCGATTCTACAATGCCTGTGCTTTCGGATAATATCTATTCGCTCACAATAGACGAATTTTGTTCGCGCTATAGTGATAATCCGGCAACATTGGCAAATGAGTTTGTATATGAGGGGGCGGTTCAGTTTTATAAATCAGCTCCCGACAGTGCAGACATAAAGGCTGCGGTTTTAAGCGGAAGCGATGTTGAAATACGTTTTTCATCTCCCGGAGCAACTCAGTATTCCATGGCACTTTATAAAGACGGTGTGAGAGAAGACACAATACACACTCAGCTAAACCACGTTAATCTAAAGCTTTTGCAACCGGGCAGATATTCGGCTTTTGTCACCGCTTGTAATTTGTATGGCTATTTAGACAGCTATAGTGTGGATTTTATTATAGGTTTGCCACCGCAAAGCGGTGCTATATCCTCTAACAAATATACAGTTGCATCAGGTGAGGAGTTTACACTTTTTTGCAGTGCAGATTATGCCACGTCATATGCAATAGGAATAACATATCCGAATCAGAGCTTCGAAGCCGTTCATACCGATAGCTCGGGCATGTATATAACTTCATTTGAACAGCCGGGCGTATATACGATTTATGCATCCTGCTGCAACTTTGCGGGATATATTGATACTCAGCCTATAACCATACAGGTTTATTAAATTATGTTCTTCAATAGCAAAAACGGAGCAGCTAACTGCTCCGTTTTTTGACGATAAAATGCACTTTTGTCCTAAATTTTCAATTTGCCTTTCAATAAGCGGCAAAGCCGCGTCATTCAACGTTTTCAGTGGGAGATTGAACTCCCACTGAAAAAATTAAGATGTCACCCGCCGCCTATAGAGGCGGGTGACATCTTAATTTAGTTATATTTTTCTATAATCTTCAAAAGCATACTTCCAAGTATTGCACACGATATTATTTCTCCTATTCCCACTGTGACAAACATATACCACCACGCTTCGCCGAGTCCGTAGGCATATTTCAGCACAAAGGGTACAATCAACGCATTTGAGGCGATAGGCGATAATATTGCAAGCGGACGGCATTTGCGTGCCAAATAGGTACCGTATG